>CAZAVT010000084.1:10744-11828 GCA_964488395.1 uncultured Burkholderiaceae bacterium
CATGATCCCGAGGATCACAATCAGCAGGGCGAGCGCGCCATGGCTGAAGAGCTCGCTTCCGACCTGGGGGCCAACGAATTCGACCCTCTTGAGCTCGACCGCTGCATCGAGTGATCGAAGTTGCCCAAGAACCTGTTCGCTCTGGCGGGCGGCTGCGGCCCCGGAGCCATCCTTGAGAGGCAACCGGATCATCACGTCTCGCGAGGTGCCGAAGTTCTGGATCTGGGCGTCGGCGTAGCCCATGGTGACCACAGCGTCGCGGATCTTGCCGATGTCGGCGGCTTGCGGGTAGCTCACCTCCATCACCGTGCCGCCGGTGAATTCGATCGAGAAATTGAGTCCTCGGATGGCGATCGCCGCGACCGCCGCGACGAACACCAGGATCGAGATGACGTTCAGCACCAGCACATGGCGCATGAAGGGGATTGAGCGCTGGATGCGGAAGAATTCCATCAGCGGGTTCCTTGTGCCAGAGGGCGTGCGGCCTGGTTCATACGCTCAGGAGCGGCGCTCGACTTGAGGGGAACTCGCGCCCCCTTCTGTGGGCTTCCAGATCTGCCCGATCGAGAGCGACTGAATCCTTTTCTGGCGGCCGTACCAGAGGTTGACAAGACCCCGTGAGAAGAACACCGCCGAGAACATCGAGGTGAGGATGCCCAGGCAGTGCACGACCGCAAAGCCGCGGACCGCGCCCGACGCAAACACCAGGAGCGCGACGCCGGCGATCAGCGTGGTGATGTTGGAGTCGAGGATGGTCGCCCAGGCGCGATCGTAGCCGGCGGCGATGGCCGCCTGTGGCGTTGCGCCATTTCGGAGTTCCTCACGAATGCGCTCGTTGATGAGCACATTCGCGTCGATGGCCATGCCCAGGGTCAGCGCGATCGCGGCGATCCCCGGCAGTGTCAGCGTTGCCTGCAGGAGCGACAGCAGCGCGATCAAGAGGAGCACGTTGACCCCGAGCGCCACCGACGAGATCACTCCGAACAACAGGTAGTAAACGCACATGAAGACCACGATCGCGGCAAAGCCCCAGACCGTGGACAGAAAGCCCTTGGTAATGTTGTCAGCACCCAGACTCGGGCCG
>CAZAVT010000085.1:0-1736 GCA_964488395.1 uncultured Burkholderiaceae bacterium
ACCGGGGCCTCTCCCTCGCCTTCCTCGCCTTTGCGGTCATAGGCAAATCCAGCCTCGAGCACCTCGAGGTGATGGGGGCACTCGGCCAGCATCACGTTCCAGATCGTCGCGGCACTGACGATCGAACTGAGCCCTCCCGCCGGTGCCTTGCGCACGCAGAGCAAGCCCACCACATCGGTCGGGTCGCTGTGGTGATTCAGCTGCGCCTGGCTGCGATAGCCACGCCCCTGCGATGACGGAGCGTCACCATAACCAAAGCGCACGCCCTCGTTGAAGACCGGCGAAAGGAACTCACAGCGGCTATTCTGCGTGAGCGGTCGTCCGAGCAACTCACCGATCGCGCGGTACAGGCGCGCCGCACGGACCGCTCCCAACGCTTCGACTGGGAAACCACGGATCAAGGCGACCCCCATGCTCGCAAGGGCCGCGCGCACCGGGCCGAGAAACTCAATGAGCCAGGCGGGTGGGTCCCAGGGATCGAGGCTGCGTTCGATGGTCGGGTCTCCCGCGGCGCTGAAGGCAACACGGGCTCGACGGACCAGATCAACCGCCATTGCGGGCTCGATCGTGAAGCGCCAGTCGGGGCGTGATGCAAGTGCTTGCGCGGTCCAGGCCTGAGCGCCGTCGACCGGGCGGCGACCGATCGGCCTCTCCGCGCGCCGTCCGCTCATCGCGTCTCCGACGATTTGACGGACAACGCAGCCTGCGCGACCGACACCGGTGGACGCGTGAACGGTTGTCCGACGGCGAAGGATTCGAACCATTGCCGAGGGCTCACCCCGATCGCGCCGCGGCGCAGCGTCGACTTGATCAGGGAGACGGTCGCGGCAGGGCAGCGCGAGACGTCAGCGGCGAGGCTGCGGCAGCGCTCAAGCACCTGATCGTCAGGTCGCACTTCGGTGACCACGCCGAGACGGTGAAGCTCGGCTGCGCCGACCTTGTCACCGAGCAGGGCCAGACGTGCCGCAACGGCCTCTGAATGGCGCATCAGCAGCCAGGCGAGATTGTTGGGTGCAGCCATGCCCAGTTGAACCTCACCGATCTGGAGCACCGCCGATTCTCCCGCGATCAAGAGATCACCCGCGATTGCAAGCGCCGCGCCACCATTGATGGCAAAACGCTCGAGAGCGACAATCACCACCCGATCGAGGGACGCCAGCGCGATATGCATCCCGCGCCAGTAGTCCGCAAAGCCGGCCACCCAAGCGGGGCGGGGGTCCGCATTGAATGCCTTCAGATCAAGGCCCGAGCAGAACGCCCCCCCCGCGCCTCGCAGCAGCACCGCGCGGATCGTTGCATCGGCCTGAACCTGACCCAGCGCGGCCACCAGTCCCTCGGCGAGAGATTGCTCAATCGCATTGCGTCGCTCGGGGCGGTTGAGGACGATCTCGGCCCAGCCATCATGGACCTGCAGCAGGACGGCAGGCTCGGCAGAAGGGGGGGGTGCAGACTGCATGGTCGGTCTCCTGGGCGGGGCCGCTTGGGGTGCATTGCTCCGAGCGTACCGGAAAATTGAAAACGCGCCGAGGCATCAGGACGGCAGACTCGTTCAGTGGTACAACACCGGCTTGCCTTCAACTGGACCCAAGAGGACTCCCATGCTGATCGATCTTTCCGGCAGGACCGCCCTGATCACCGGTGGCAGCCGTGGCATTGGCCGGGCGATTGCCGAGCGGCTGGGCCGTTCCGGCGCTGACGTTGCCATCGTCGCCCGCCGTCAGGATGTGTTGGAAGAG
>CAZAVT010000085.1:1746-3990 GCA_964488395.1 uncultured Burkholderiaceae bacterium
GACCTCACCGACGACGCCGAGTCCGGCGACCGCGCCGATCTGTCGGGCCTGGTCAGCGGCCGTGTGGAGGGTTTCAGTTGCGATGTCATGGACCCGCTGGCGATCGATCGCTGCTTCGCAGCCATCACCACAAAGCTGGGTCGCATCGACATCCTGGTGAATAACGCTGGCTCGTCCCAGCGCAGCCCCTTTCTGAAGATGACCCGGACGCACCTGGCGGAGGACTTCGACCTGAAGGTGCAGGCGGCAATCCGCTTTTCGCAACTGGCGATTCCCGCCATGCAGGCCCAGCGATGGGGGCGCATTCTGAACATCGTCACCACCACCGCCAAGACGCCCGCCGCCGCCAGCGCGCCAACCACCCTCAGCCGTGCTGCCGGCATGGCGCTGATCAAAGCGATGGCCAATGAGTTTGCCGCCGACAACATCCTGGTCAACGGAATCGCGGTCGGCCTGATCCGCAGTGACCAGGTCGTCCGCCAGCGCGAGGCACAGGCCCCGGACGTCCCGCTCGAAGACTTCGTTGCGAAACGCGTACGCGAGAACCAGATCCCTCTGGGACGGATCGGCGAAGCCGAAGAGGTCGCCAACCTGGCCTGCTTCCTCGCGTCGGACGCGGCGGCTTACATCACTGGTACGGCAATCAACATCGACGGTGGGCGCTGCGCGGTGCTGTAACACACTCAAATCAAGCAGCGCCGTCTCGCGAGAGCGGTCATGAATTCGTCATGGTGCATTGTCACCATGTGCGCATGGCGACCCGCACGCTCTCCGAGTTGTCCTCTGCCTTCACCGTCCAACCTGAACGCCACCAGGACCCGGACGAGCCTACCAGCCGGCACCAATTTCGTACCATCTGGATCTCGGATCTCCATCTCGGCACCCCAGGGTGTCGCTCGGACGCACTGCTCGCCTTTCTGCGTGAGACCGACTCAGAGACACTCTATCTGGTCGGCGATATCATCGACGGATGGCAGTTGCGTCGGTCGTGGTTCTGGCCCCAGTCACATAACGACGTCGTGCAGAAACTCCTGCGAAAGGCTCGTAAGGGCACCCGAGTCGTCTTTGTGCCTGGTAACCATGACGAATTCGCCCGCCGCTACGTCGAACACAATTTCGGTGGCATTGATGTAGTCGGCGAGTGCCTCCATTGGACCGCTGACGGTCGGAGCCTTTGGGTGACCCACGGCGACCTGTTCGACGGGGTGATCCAATGCGCGCGATGGCTCGCGATCCTAGGCGACATCGGCTACGAATGGACGCTCAAACTCAATCGCCATTTCAATCATCTGCGGGCGCGACTAGGCCTACCGTATTGGAGCCTGTCGCGATTCCTGAAACTGAAGGTCAAACGCGCCGTCAGCTACGTCAGTGACTTTGAATCTGCCGTCGCGCGAGAGGCTCGCAAGCGCGGCGTCGACGGCGTGGTCTGTGGACATATCCACCATGCGGAGATCCGCACGATCGATGGGATCCTGTACTGCAACGACGGCGATTGGGTGGAGAGTCTCACGGCCTTAGTCGAACATCACGACGGCCGGCTCGAAATCATCGACTGGAGCCTGAATAGCGCCTCGCCCGCACGCACTCTTGTCCCTTCGGCAACCGACGGGCAGGCGGTCATCCCCGCCGGGGCAAACAATATGATGGTCGAGCCGTGTTCAAACCAACCCATCTCCTCTCCCTTGGCGAGCGAGGCATTACAGTCGATACCACGGGGCCCACAATAGGCGGCGGAAAGGGTCATATCGACAAAGTGCAGGCGAATACTCGCTACGAGGATTGCGGCCACTGCAACCAGCGCGACTGGCTCGCCCCCCGGCAGACGCAAATGGATCGCCGCTCGCTCGTTGCGGCAAAACAGCCGATCGACCCTCAAGAGCGTCGGCGGATTGACGTTCCATGTATCGCCGCTAATGTAGGTCACGCGTTCGACCGTCGCGCGAAATGGCGAATGAAACCGGTGGTACATCGCCGACGTGAGCCGAAGCGTTACATAGTGTCCGTCGAGCCAGGCCGTGTAATCCGCCTCGCCGCCAAACAATTCCGCCAGTTGATAGGGCATTCCCTTCGCCTGCAGAAGCAGCCCCTCGCGAACCCTGCCACAAGCACCGACAATCGCGTCACAAGGGCTGCAAAGGATATCGGCCCGCGGGTCGAAGGGGCGCGCTCCGGGAATCAGCTCTCGGGTAAAGCACTCGTGGAGACTGGAATAGCGTTTCTGAAGCGCATCGCTCAAATCAA
>CAZAVT010000085.1:4000-11808 GCA_964488395.1 uncultured Burkholderiaceae bacterium
GAAGCGGGTAAGCAGAGGACTTCGGATCCGGCTATAGCGACCCATCAATCGGGTTGCAATTGCGCGTGGGATGTGGTTCGTCAGGACGTAATTGAGGCGGTCGCTTGAGGCGATTCTTCGAAACATGGTGTCTTTCATCGTTATGTCATCTCAAAGCCTAAGCATCATCGATGTCTGTTTGGTGACAAGCTGGAGGTGACGAGATGACGCCTGAAACAACGCTCGTAGCGCTCGCGCTTGCTGGCGGCCTGACCGCAATCTTGCTGCGAGCACGCAGGCGTCTAGAGCTATCACGCGCCAAGCACCGCTCCCTGGCGGGCCACGCCCGGATTGCTCGGCGGCTGACGCGCTTGATCCCGGCCTTGTCCTATCGCGATGCGCAATTCTTCGGCGCCGACGGCGCGAGCTCCGATGTGATCGAGCAGCGATGCAGGGCGCTTCAGCGCATGAGCCACGACTTCTCAGAGCGCTTCAGACGGGGAATCGCTATAACCCGGGATGCTAGGGACTACCTGCCGGACATGCGCTTCACCAGCCGGTATCGGGTGCCCTTCCAGTTCAGCGAGTATCTCGCGTCGCAGCTATCGACCTCGAGCTTTGTCCGTTCCTCGGAGGGGCTGTGGCTGACCGATCTCGATGGCAACCGCTTGATGGACCTGACTGGCTCCTACGGTGTGAACCTGCTCGGCAACGATTTCTACAAACGTTGTATTGAGCAGGCGGTTGCTGATGCCGGGGCACTGGGACCCGTACTGGGCCTGTATCACCCTGTCGTGCTGGACAACGTGAGACGCCTGCGCGCAATCTCTGGCCTGGATGATGTCTCGTTTCACATGTCTGGCACCGAGGCAGTCATGCAAGCGGTCCGGTTGGCTCGTTACCACACGCGCCGTAGCTATCTGGTGCGGTTTTGCGGCGCCTATCATGGCTGGTGGGACGACGTGCAGCCCGGCCCTGGGAACCCAGTCGCCCCTGGCAAGGTCTACACCCTCAAGGATATGGATACACGGACCCTGCAGGTACTTCGCACTCGCCGTGATATCGCCTGCGTACTGGTCAATCCGTTGCAGGCGCTTCATCCAAATTCTCCGGCGCCTGGCGACTCAGGGCTCGTCGACAGTTCGAGGCGGGCGAGCTTCGACAAAGCGACTTATCAGAAGTGGCTCGAAGAGTTGCGGCAGGTCTGCACAGCACGCGGCATCGTACTGATCTTTGACGAAGTCTTCATGGGATTCCGGCTCGCACCCGGAGGCGCCCAGGAGTATTTCGGCGTCAAGGCTGATCTTGTGACCTATGGAAAAACGCTGGGCGGCGGTTTCCCTGTCGGTGTCGTCTGCGGCCGACGCTCCTTCATGGAGCGCTTCAAACCGGAACGCCCCCTTGACATCTGCTTCGCGCGCGGCACCTTCAACAGTCATCCGTACGTCATGACGGCGATGAACGCATTCCTTCGGGCGCTTGATGGCCCCGAGTACCAAAACGCTTACGAAGGACTTGAGGATCGCTGGCGAGAGAGGGGCCGCTACTTCAACACTGAACTGGAGCGAGCGGGTCTGCCCGTGCGGATTGCCCATCTCTCTTCAGTGTTCACGGTCCTCTACGATCGCCCCAGCTCCTACAACTGGATGCTGCAGTTCTATCTTCGGCAGGCTGGGCTCGCGCTGAGCTGGGTAGGTACTGGCCGGATGGTCTTCAGCCTGGACTTCAGCGACGACGACTTCAAAGAAGTTGTGAATCGCTTTGTCCAAGCGTGTTCGACCATGAAGGCTGACGGCTGGTGGGATGGTCCGGAGCTTGAGAATCGGACCATCCGTCGAACGCTATTTCGCAACCTGTTGCGCTCCCGCGCAAAAGAAGCTCTCAAAAGCGCTTGACTGCCGCAGAGCGTTCAGCCTCCCGTTGGACATCGTCCATCGGATCAATCCATTCGCCACGCAGCAACGCGAGAGGTGAGCGCCAGTAGAGAGCGATATCGTGAAAGGGGTCGGTGAGAATCTTCAGCGCCCAGGCGATGCCGACGAAAAACGAGTCCTGCAAGGTCAGTTGGAGCACACGCAGGCCAACCCCCGCCAGGCCCAGAGCGAGCCAGCCATGACCGACGTCGGTCAGCCACTCGCGCCAGGTGTTGGCGGGCTCGATCAGCCCGCCCAGCGAGGGCGAAAGCCACAACACCAGGGGCGACAAGCCCCATGCGGCCATCAGCACCACCTTACGGCGAATGTTGTACCCCACCTTAATCGCTTCTTTGTACTCGTCGCTCACGTTGTTGACACGGTCAAAGCCGCGTGGTTCAAAGAAGAAATGCCCGGACTGTCTCGTCGTCATCGAAATGCACCAGGCGATCACCGCAGCAAGGGCGGGATCGAAAAATAGCAACCCATAGGCAACGACGAAGCTGCAGGCACTCACGAGATGGAGGGACTGGTTGATTCGACTGTGGTGATAGTAGCGATGGTCGTCCCAGCGCTGGCTTTGGATCTCGGCGATCATTCGACGAAGCATCTCGAGGGTCCTCTTGAGTTTGGGGGCGGGCAAATCCCGGCCTGGTGAGGTTGACGAGCGCACATGAAAGGACGATGACAAGCAGCCAATGGCACTGAGTTCGTCGAACCGTCATTTCGCTGAAACCAAATCAATCGATCATCCCCTTCATGGACATCGACTTTGCCCGGCCGATCGAATTGGCGGTGGTCACCGAGACTTGGCCACCTGAGATCAACGGCGTCGCGCTGACGCTTCAACGGCTGATCGTGGAATTCGGTGGTCGCGGTCACCGTGTCCAGCTGATTCGACCTAGACAGTCCAGCGACGTTGGCGGAGGCAGACGTGACCCCCATTCGGACACCCTCCTGATGCCTGCCATGGCCCTGCCAAAGTACCCGGGTTTACAGATGGGTTTGCCGGCACCGATCGCGATGACGCGGGTCTGGCGTCATCGCAGGCCGCAGATCGTCCATATCGCAACCGAAGGCCCGCTGGGCTGGTCGGCACTGCACGCAGCGCGCCGTTTGGACATCCCGGTAACCAGCGACTTCCGGACACGCTTCGAGCAGTACGCAGGGCACTACGGATTGAAGCTAATGGGCAAATCGATTGAGCGTTACCTACGCCGGTTTCACAACCGCGCCGCGCTGACCTTCGTTCCGACTCGTGCACTCCGCGATGAGCTCGCCGATATCGGGTTTGAGCGGTTACAGGTGCTTGGGCGCGGGATCGACGTGAACCGCTTCGATCCGGCGCTGCGTAGCCGGGAGCTGCGCAGAACATGGGGCGCTGCCGACACCGATATCGTTATCCTCTTCGTTGGTCGTCTGGCGCCCGAGAAAAACATCGACCGCTTACTGGAGAGTTTTAGAACGCTACGCGCAGCCGGGCTGCCTGTCTTGCTTGTCATGGTCGGTGACGGACCGTCGCGGCACTCGCTTGAGCAGCTTGACCCGGCCCCCATTCTGACCGGTATTAAGACAGGAATCGACTTGGCACGGCACTACGCGAGCTCGGATCTGTTCGCTTTTCCGAGTCTCAGTGAGACTTTCGGGAATGTCATTCCGGAAGCCCTGGCGAGCGGCCTTCCGGTCGTCGCGTACAACCGGGGCGCGGCCCTCGAGCTGATTTCTGATGGAATCGACGGCCGAACCATCGATCCGCAGCACCCGACGGGATTCACCGAGGCGTTGGCCGCACTTGCGCTTGATTCGGACCTAAGGAATCGGCTCGGCCAACGGGCCAGAGCCAGAATTCTTGACCTCAGCTGGGAGTCGGTTGCCCTGCGATTCGAGGCGAGCCTGCTCGAGACCCTCGCCTTGCGCGCCGCCTGATTTCGTCGATCCGGATACCGACAGCCGATAGTCGCTTAGGCCGCCAGGCGCTCGACTCGAGCCTCGCTGGAACCCTCGAAGCGCCTAACAAAGCGAGCTGTCATGCGCTGTAAGGGCAGGATCATCAGGAAATCCGCAGTTTTGAAGTCGGCATCAAACGCAGGAGCGCCCGCAACCTTCGCGCCGGCTTTCAGGTATGCCCTGATCAGGGTAGGCACTTCGGTCCGCGCGCCAGTCGCAAACTTGCGGTAGTCAAAGGGGGTAAGGGGCCTGACCCGATCCTCCGGGTCGACCCAAGACGCTTCCAGGGAGAGGGCAAGATCTGCTGCATAGCTCGCGTCATCAAATAGGCTGACCGATGCACAGCCGACAATCGTCTCAACCCGATGTTGGAGAGCGACCCGGTAGAGGGTTGCCCACATCATGGACAGAACCGCACTACCTCGCCAGACCGGATCGACGCAGGCGCGACCAGCCTCCATCATCGAACCGCGCAGGTGGCGCAAGGGGGTCAGGTCGAATTCCGATTCGCAATAGAACCCTCCGCTTCGCTTCGCACCAGCCGGAGTCAACAGACGGTAGGTGCCGACCACTTTGCCGGTCAATTGATCGAGCGCGATGAGGTGCTCGCAGTGATCGTCGAATCGATCTTGATCAATACCTTCGACACCGAGCAGACTCGCACCAAGTTCTTCGGAAAACACTCTCCATCGCAGCCGTTGCGCTGCCTCGACTTCGTTCCAGGTACGGGCCATGCGGACCTTCAGCCGCGCCCCGCTCGATTGATCTGGGCGGTCTAGACTTTCAACATGGCCAGGCGAGGACTGTAAGTTCATCGGCGTCTCCTGTGCATTGCTGCGAGGATGCCGGCGCAGTATTGCCGGATGATTAAATCCAGATGACAAAACGATGTCGCCGGCCAGCGACCGCAGGCGGATGCCCCGGGGCGCCCGGCATTTGCGCGTGATGGCTGCTAACAGGCTGGCGCATGACAGCGGACTGCTGACCGGCCTTCTAGCGGAGCCAAGCAACTGGGGAGTCGACCAGCAGGTACGCGGCGAGTCCGATCCGAGGCGGCCTGCAGCGATGACGACCTCGGCCACCATAGGCGGGTCCTAGGAAGGAATCGTGACAACGTTGCCAATTGGAGGCAGACTGGCGCCGTGGCTCAAAGAGAATGACGACCCGCTCGGGACGTCCCCCGGGAGGACCACGATGGCGCATCAGACCTCAGGCAGCCTGTTGGTGGGCCTGCAATTCATGACCCTGGCCGCACAGATCGGGCTGGCCCTTGCCACCACATCCTGGCCCGAGGCCCCTGCGGGTGCCGTGCCCCTCGCAGCCGTGGGCGCAGCGCTCGGTGGCTGGGCACTCGCGAGCAATCGGCCTGGTAATTTCAAGCTTCACCCAGAGCCCCGAGACGGTGGGCGCCTGATTGACACCGGCCCCTACCGATGGATCCGGCATCCGATGTACACCGCCCTGATGATGGTGGGCGGCGCCATCGCCTGGGTAACGGACAGTTTCCCGGGATGGATGCTGTTCCTCACCCTGGTCTGCGTGCTCGCGATCAAGGGATCGCTCGAGGAGTGGCTGATGGCGCGTGCGCACGACGGCTACGCTGCCTACCGGGCACGAACGAAGGCCTTCGTCCCTTTCCTGCTGTGAGATCGGTGGCGTCCGCGGTGGGATACGTTTGCCCCGGGCGGGCTCGCGGTCTGGCGTTGACAGGTCTGACCATTCCAGCGTACAAAAGTAAGCTTCACAACCGGAGTTTTTCTATGCACAAGAAACTGGCGACGATCAGCGCAGCTTTGTTCGCAGTCCTGGGCAGCGGTACCGTCACGGCCCAGCAGGTCAAGTGGAACATGGCGACCCCCTACGCCGACCGCGAGGTGCTGACCCGCAATACCGTCCAATTCGCAGCCGACGTCAAGGCCGCCTCGAACGGCAGCTTCGACATCACGGTCCACACGGCGGGTTCGCTCATCAAGATCACCGAGATCCGTGGCGCGGTTCAGCGCGGCCAGGTGCCGATCGGTGAAGTCTTCAAGGCCAGCATGGGCGCCGAGGAGCCGATGTTCGAGCTCGACGCCATCCCGTTTGTCGCGGCGGGTTACTCCGAAGCCCGGGCCCTTCTCGCCGCCAGCCGCAAGGCGATCGAGGATCGCCTGATGGCCCGCGGCCTGCGCGCCCTTCACATCGCCCCTTGGCCGTCGCAGGCGTTCTACTCCAAAAAACCGATCAACTCGTTTGCTGACCTCAAGGGCAGCAAGATGCGCACCTACAACGCGCAGACCGCAAGGCTCGCGCAGCTGATGGGAGCGATCCCGACCACGGTTCAGGCCACCGAGATTCCGCAGGCTTTCACGTCCGGCATCATCGATTCGATGTTCACGGCGGCCGGCACCGGCGTCACGACCAAGGCCTGGGACTACACCAAGTTCGTCTACGACACCCAGGCCTGGGTCCCCTGCAACGTCGCATTCGTGAATGAGGCCGCGTTCCAGAAGCTCTCGCCTGAGCACCAGAAGATCCTGCTCGATCAGGCCAAGGTGGCCGAGGAGCGCGGCTGGAAGATGAGCGAGGAGGAGAACACGGTCGCTCCGAAGCAGCTGGTCGAGAACGGCATGACGCTCGCTCAGATCACGCCGACCTTCGCCGCCGAACTCAAGAAGGTGGGCGAGATCATGCTCGGCGAATGGATCAAGAAGGCCGGTCCGGATGGCCAGAAAGTGGTCGACGCCTATCACGCCGCCCTCAAGAAGTGATCGCCTGACTCGTTCGACCCTGCGGGCCGGCAGCCCAGTGCCGGCCCGTTTTGTATCCTCTGCTCCTGCGGCCACCCGATGCGCCGCGATCGAGAGACCCCATGCGATCCCTGCTCGACTCGCTGTATCGCTTCAGTGGCGCGCTCGCCGCCTTTTTTCTGCTGATGATCGGTGTGCTGATTACCGCACAGATCGTCGGTCGAACCTTCGGCTTCCTGGTGCCGGCGGCCGATGATTTTGCGCGGCTGTCGCTCGCCGCCTCATCCTTTCTCGCGCTCGCCTGGACCTATCGGCGAGGCGCGCAGATCCGGGTCAATCTGCTGCTCCAGCGGTTTGGACCAGTCGGCCGGCGACGCGCCGAGCTGCTTTGCGTGTCAATCGGGACCTGGCTCACGGCAATGATCGCCTGGTACACCGTGGACATGACCCTCGAGGGTATCCGCTGGCCGGAGTACACGATCGGCCTGATCCCGATTGCCAAGTGGATTCCCCAGACCGCGATGTCCTTCGGCACGATTGTGCTGTTCATCGCCTTTCTCGATGATCTCATCGTGCTGCTGCGCGGCGGCGAGCCGGCCTACCTGCAGGCTGAGCGCGCGAGCGACGACAGCGACCGTCACGCCGCCTACGAGTAAGCCCATGGAACAATCCCTCGCCATCATTGTTCTGCTGGTCTCGATCTTCGCGCTGCTCGCGGGCGGCGTCTGGATCGCCCTGTCATTGGCCATCGTTGGGGTGATCAGCATGGCGCTCTTCACTGACGCGCCCGTGTTTCCGCTGCTCGCCACCACGTTCTGGGGGCAGAGCTCCGAGTGGTCGCTCACGGCCTTGCCGCTCTTCATCTGGATGGGTGAGATCCTGTTTCGCACCCGACTGTCAGACGACATGTTCTCGGGGATCGCCCCCTGGGTGCGCAACCTGCCGGGACGCCTCCTGCACGTGAACGTCGTAGGCTCCGGCATCTTTGCAGCCGTCTCCGGCTCGTCGACCGCCACCTGCGTCACGATCGGCCGCATGACCATTCCAGAACTCCGTCGTCGGGGCTATGACGACAAGATCGTCCTCGGCTCGCTCGCCGGCGCCGGCACACTGGGCATCATGATTCCGCCGTCGATCATGATGATCGTCTACGGCGTCGCGGCCGACGTGTCGATCTCCCGGCTGTTCATGGCGGGCATCATCCCCGGCATCCTGCTGGTCGGACTGTTCCTGATCGCGA
>CAZAVT010000086.1:0-2243 GCA_964488395.1 uncultured Burkholderiaceae bacterium
GATGCAGCCCTTGATCTCGGGCGCGCGGATCTTACGACCCTTGAGGTCGGCGAGACTTTCGATCGGGCGTTTTAGCATGAGGTTGTAGCTGCCCAGAGGGCCAGCCCCAAGCAATCGGGCTTTGTAGCGCTTCTCAAGCGTTACCGAGGCCCGCGACCCGATCTCGCTCGCGAGCACCGCGCGCGCATGTGGGCCGTCACGAAAGAAGTAGGGGGAGTACATCACGTCGAACTGTTCGATGCCGGTGTAGGCGCCGTTGTAGACATCGAGGCTGCCAAGTGCCATCGATTCGATGAGGCTCTTCTCGCCACCAAGCGTACCCGCGAAGATCTCGAAGGACAGCTTGCCGCCGGTCTTTGCCGAGATCGCTTTCGAAAGCGCCGCATTGAAGGTGTTGGACACCGTGCCGGGTGCGCCGGCGTTGCCGTAGCGCAGCACTTTGGCGGCTTGGGCGAAGGCGGGCAGGGCGACGCTGGCACCAAGTGCGGCTGCGCTTGCGATCGCAGTCCGACGCGAATGGTTGAATGCGGACATGTCATGAACTCCTTGGCAGGGTCAGGTGAGGCTCACTATTTCATGAGCAGGTTGGGCAGGAAGGTCGAAAACCAGGGAACATAGGTGAGGATGAGCAGCGTAACGGTCAGTCCGCCGTAAAACGGCAGGCCGCCCCAGAAAACGCCCATCATGGAGGTCCCTGAAATGCGGGCCATCGCAAAGAGGAGCAACCCCACCGGCGGGGTCACCATCCCGATGACCAGGTTGAGAACCATCACCAGGCCGAAGTGGATGGGATCCACACCTAGATCGGTCATCAGCGGGAAGAGTATCGGGGACAGGATCAGCATCACCGGCAGCGCATCGAGGAAGGTGCCTAGCGCGAGCAGTACGACGTTGATGATCAGCAGTAGCACGTAGGGGTTGTCGCTGATGCCGAGCATCACCGATTGCACCATGGCACCCATACCTGCCAGCACAGAAACGGAACCGAGGATTTGGCTGAAGGCCACTGTCATCATGATCACCGCGGTCAGCATCGCAGCCGACGTCGCGGATTCAAGGAAGTCCTTGAAACTCAGGCTTCGGTAGACGACCGTACCGATCAGAATCGTGTAAACCACAACCACAGCCGCGGACTCCGAAGGCGTCGCAATGCCCATTGCCTTGGTGAGTAGGATGATCACCGGGACGCCCAGGGGCAGGATGCCCGCCAGGAGGGCCTTTCGACGCGCTTCGGGGGTCGCCTTGGGCTCCTGCGGGATGCCCAGACGGCGCGCCATCCAACCGCTGATCAGGATGAGACTCACGTACATCAGCAAACCGGGCAGCACCCCCGCTAGGAACAGTTGACCCACCGAGAGGTTGGCGATCGACGCGAGCAGGATGAAGAGGATCGAGGGCGGGATGATCGGGCCCATCGCCGCCGCTGCGGAAATGACGCCCGCCGCGTAGTTGGGCGGGTAGCCCCGCTTCACCATCTCGGGCACCAGGATCGAACCAGTCGCTACCGCGTCAGCGACCGCTGAACCTGAGACGCCTGACATGAACAGATTGGACGTGATGCCGACGTTCGCCAGTCCGCCCGGCCGGTGCGCCACGAGGCAGGCAGCGAGGTCGATCAGCCTGCGGGTCACGCCGGTCTTGGTGAGCAGTTCGCCGACGAATACATACATCGGTATGGCGAGCAAGGCAAAGCTGTCGATCCCGCTGGTCAGTTCCTTGACGAAGAGCACCGCATTGAGCGGTCGGTCGTCAAACTGAGTCATGCCGATGTAGGCAAGCGCTGAGACGCCGATCGCAAACGAGATGTCCATCCCCAAAAGGACGAACACGAACAGTAAGACGATGGCGATGGTCAGCAACATGTGCAGTGTCCAGGTGGTATCGCGCGGATCAACGTGTGGTCCCGAGATCAACCGAGTCGTCGACCGAGCCCTTCGCGATGCGCACCAGGCGCCAGACTGCATCGACGAGCAGCAGGGCGGCACCGATCGGGAGCGCGAGATACTTCCAGCCCTCGGAAAAACCTGTCACGATCGATTGTGTGCCCGAGGTCAGCTCAATGATGGGTACCGAGTACCAGAGAACCATGAGGAGGATCAGGATCACGAGCAGGTACATTCCCATCTCGATCACGCGTCGAGGCCGGTTCGGGACCTTGTCGATGACCGCCGTCATCCGAAGATTCTGGCCGGACAGATAGGCGACGCCCGCGCCGAAGAACACCATCCAGACGAACAGCAGCT
>CAZAVT010000086.1:2253-10117 GCA_964488395.1 uncultured Burkholderiaceae bacterium
TGAAGAGATAACGCATCACCACGGAATAGAGCACCAGTCCCGTGAAGGCGATCAGCATCAGTCCGCAGACGAGCGCGCCCAGGCGCTGGAACCTCCGGAATAATTGGATGGCGGACATTCAACGACCTCTGGCGGCAGGACTGTCGAAGCGTTCGACGTGCAGTGTGGGTGAAGGGGTCGTGAGGGCTTGAGCCACGACGATTGATTCACTGAGCAGGAGTTCCACGGCATTATTGTCCGAGAATCGTCGCTTCTTCAAGCTGCAAAGACGTTCGCATTCAACGCATCTGGATGGAGCCTTTGCTCATCGGGGTTCGATGTCGGGCCACGCGGCGCAGGGGCCACTAGCAGGTCTAAGGAGATTGATTCGTGGAAGACCTCGAGCATTACGATCTCGTGATCGTCGGCGCCGGTACGGCCGGTATGCCCTGCGCCATCGAGGCGGTGGCTGCAGGTCTCAAGGTGCTGGTGGTCGAAAAAGAGCCCGCGATCGGTGGCACGCTGCACGTGAGTCTCGGGCAGATGAGTGGCGCGGGCACAGGCTTGCAGCGCGATCGAGGCATCGTCGATCACCCGGCTGCCCATCTGGAGGACATCGACCGGATCAATCGCGGCACGGGTCGTACCGATATCCTTCGCCGCACGGTGCCCCTGCAAGGAGAGACCATCGACTGGCTGATGGCGCTCGGTTTCGACATGGATCCGGCTTGCCCGGCCGTGCTCCATCTGCACGAGGCCTATCGGATCGCCCGGACTTACTGGGGGCGCGAGGGCGGGCTGTCGGTGCTGAAGGCGGTTGCGCCCGCGTTCGAACGAGCGATGGCGAGCCCAGGCTCGGCGCTTATGCTCGGCTGCCGGGCCCTCAGGCTGCACTCCGAGCAGGGCCGAGTGACCGGCCTCGTGGTTGCCTCGCAGGGTGGTTCGCCCACACTGATCCGCTCGCAGGCCGTCGTGCTCGCCACGGGCGGCTATGGCGCGAGTGCCACCATGTTCGGCCGATTCTCCGGTGGGCGGCCACTCGTGACTGCGGCCATGCCAGGCTCATTGGGCGAGGGTCTTGCGATGGCCGAGGCGGTTGGTGCCGAGATTGTCGGGCAGGATCTGTTCTTGCCCACTTATGCCGGGATCCTTGCCGAGCCGGGCGGTCAACGGGTGATCTGGCGGCAGATGCCTAGCCTGACGCCTCAGGCGCGCATGCCCTGGGAGCTTCACCTGGGCCCGGACGGCCGCCGCTTCGTGCGCGAGGATGATCCAAGCGTGGACGCCCGCGAGCATGCACTCGATGGGCTGGCTGACCTGAGTTTCTGGTGCGTGTTCGACGAGGACGTGCTGGCGCACGCGCCCGCCTTGCTGCCCGGATGGACCGATGCGGAACTGTCGCAGGCCTGGCGTAGCCATCCATCCTTTGTCATCGCGCGCGGCGTCGAGTCGCTGGCCTCGGCAACCGGCATGGATGCTCAGATCCTTTCCAAGAGTCTTGCCGACTATGAGGCGGCGTGCGTTGGTGTGCGGCCCGACCCTACTGGACGGCTGCATTGTCCGCGCCCGATCAGGGGGCCGGTCTTTCGTGCGATTCGCATGCACGGCGTAGTGCTCAAGACCCCCGCCGGGGTGAGGGTCGACGATCAGATGCGCGCTTGTCGTGCCGATGGCTCGGCGATCACGGGTCTGCATGCGATCGGCGAGGCGATCGGCGGCGCCACCCTGTCGGGCAAGGGCTTCGTGTCGGGGATGAGCGTGACGCCGGCCCTTACGCTAGGCCGCTGGCTCGGTCGGCACCTGGGTCAGACCCTATCGGCGAGGAGGGCAGCATGAGCGTGATCCGGGTTCGTCGTGAATTCATTGATCTGCCCCACGGGCAGGTTCATCTGCGGCGTATCGATCAGGGCGAGCGCGCGCCGCTCGTCATGATCCATCCGTCGCCAGGGTCGTCCCGACAACTCGAGCCGCTCATGCGCGCGCTGGCTCGCCTGGGTCGTCCCACGATCGCTCTCGATACCGCTGGCAACGGAGACTCCGATCCCATGGGCTTGGCGGAGCCGGAGATCCCCGATTTGGCTCGGGTCGCTATCGAAGCGATCGCAGCTTGCCTGCCCCAAGCGTGCCATCTCTACGGCAGCCATACGGGGGCCTCGATTGCCATGGAAATTGCGATCGAGCATCCCCATCGCATCAAGAGCCTCACGATCGAGGGGATGGGGCTCTACGACGCGGGTCTGCAAAGCGAGGTGCTCGAGCGCTATGCGCGTGAGATCCAGCCGGACCTCGAGGCCACGCACCTCATGAAGGTCTGGCACTTCTGTCGCGATCAGTTCCTGTTCTGGCCCTACTACAACCGTACCGCTGCCGGCCGTCTCGCCGATGGTCTACCCGAGGCGGAGGAACTGCATCGCTTTGTCGTCGAAGTCCTGAAGGCAATGGGGAGCTACCACCTCTCCTACCGCGCTGCCTTCCGGCATCCAAAGAAGGATCGCCTGCCACGACTGCGAGTGCCGGTGCATTCGGTCTGCTCGCCCTCGGACATGTTGTTCGGCTATGCTCGAGAGGTTGCGGCGCTCGCCCCGAAGGCGCGCTTCACAGAACTTCCCGCCTGGTCCGATCCCGCGTTTCACGAGCGCACCGCCCGCGTGATCGACGGGTTCCTCGACGAGTCCTCATCATGACTGCCCTGCCCGATCCCACGAGAACGCTTGCGAGTTGCCCACAGGTCATTTTCATCGTCTATTGCCTCAGTGCCGATGCCGAGGGTCGCGGCTATGCGCCCTGGTTGCGCTCGGTGGACATGCCCTTTTTCAATGCGATTCCGGGGGTGCGCCACTATGCCAACTGGCGCCTCAATGGTCTGCTCCAAGGCAGTCCGCCGGTCTGGGATTGGTTCGATTTTCAAGGTCTCACAGGCGAGGAGGTCTTGGAGGGCGTCTGGTTTCATCCCGACCTTGACGAGTTCCGCACCAACTGGGTCAAGCTCTGGGGCTATGGGATGACCGATCCGCCACCCGTACTGCGGCATGCCTACCTGATGCGGCAGGTCGCCTGGCGAGAGGGGGCTGGGCCTTCCCGTTCCGGCGTTCTGGCCGCCGGTAACGGCGAGTTACCGGCGGCCGATTCGGTCGATGGGTTGTGGCGGGTCGAGTCGACCCTGCACAAACACTTCACTGGACGAGATTTGTCCCGGCCGTGGCGCACGCCCAGCGCTGAATTCAATCCGCTGGGGTTTGACTGGGTCTCTTTCTCTCATGGCGACGCGGCCGCCCCGGCTGGGGCGACCTTCGCCGCGCGGACCGCGCTGGTGGCCGCACCCGACCAGGATTGAGCATGAGCGATCGCGACACGGAGCTCGCCCGGTCCGACGACTGGGCGGCTCAAGCGGCTAGCCTCGCCGGACGTGATGACCGGCCGGGATTGCCCGCGCCGACTGCTCGACAGTCCCTGCATCGGCGCACGATCGAGACGGAGGGCTTCCTGCGAGACGATGGTCTCTTCGACATCGAGGCTCGCCTGGTCGATACCAAGTCACACGGCTATCGTGACTCGCTTGGCCGTGATCGTCAGCCGGGCGGGAGACTGCACGACATCTGCGTGCGGCTCACGCTCGATGCCGACATGACGGTGCGCGACATCGAAGTGGCGATGCCGGCGACCCCGTTTTCAATCTGCACCGATGCGATGCCTCATTTCCGCGCGCTGATCGGCGCTCGCGTTGGTGGCGGCTGGCGTCAGGCGATTCGCGAACGGGTGCCGGTGAGCGAGGGTTGTACCCACGTCCGGGAGATGTTGTCGGTGATGGCGACTGTCGCCTTTCAGACGATCGCCAGCCTGTCACTGCGCCAGAGCGGACTCCAGTTGCCGGCGAGCCAGCCGCGTCCGAAGCGTCCCCATTTCATCGATGGCTGCCACGCCTGGGACTCTGGCCGTGCGGTCGTTGCCTTTCTTTACCCTGAGCAAGCACGCAAACCATGAGCCAAGCCAATTACGTCAAGGGTCTGCATCATCTCGGCAACGGTCACCACGCCTATTTGGTCCCGGATGGCAGTTGGGGCTGGTCCAACGCTGGCCTGATCGAGGATAGCGGTCAGACTCTGTTGGTCGACACCCTGTTCGACCTGCGTACCACCGCCGAGATGCTGGCCGAGATGCGTCGGACGGTTCCCGGCGCGGTGGTCAATACCCATGCCAATGGCGACCACACCTTCGGCAACCAGCTGGTCGAAGGGGCGCGGATCATCGCCTCCAAGGCCTGCGCCGAGGACATGAAGCTGCGCCCGCCCGAGGAGCTGGCACGCTGGGGGCGCGAATGGCCGCAGATGGGGCTCGCCGGGAAATTCTGGCAGGAGGTGATCGGATCACGCTTCGATTTCGAGGGGATCCGCCTCACGCTGCCCACCGAGACCTTCTCGGGTGAGATGAGCCTCAGGGTCGGTGACAAGGACGTGCGGTTGGTCGAGGTCGGGCCGGCGCATACCCGCGGCGACATTCTCGTCTACGTGCCGGCCGATCGCGTGCTCTATACGGGCGACATGCTCTTCAATGGCGGGCACCCCGCGATCTGGGCGGGCCCCCCCTCGAACTGGATCCGTGCCTGCGACCTGATGCTGTCCTGGGATCTCGAGACGGTCGTGCCCGGTCATGGACCGCTCACCGACAAGACCGGTATCCGGGATTTTCGGGATTACCTGCTTTACATGCAGCGTGAGGCGCGGCGATGTTTCGACGAGGGCATGAGCTTCGAACAGGCGGCCGACCACATCAGCCTGGATCGCTGGACCCATTTGGCAGAGGCCGAACGCCTCTACATCAACGTCTATGCGTTCTACCGGGAGTTCTCAGGAGGCCAGTTGCCCAAGCCTGACTTCATGGCGCTCTACCAGCTGATGGCGCGTCGTCATTTTCGGGATCATCCTGAACACGGCCATGACTGTGGGCAGGCGGGCTGCAAGGGTGGTCATTGAGCGAGCCCCATTCGCGTCAATCCATCCTGATGCCGCCATTGACTGCAAGCACTGAGCCGGTCACGTAGGCCGCATCCTCGCTCAGCAGATAAGTGATCGCCGCGGCGATCTCGCTTGCTTGAGCGAGGCGCTTCAGTGGTGTCGCCGCGGCCATGGCGGCGAGCGCTTCGGGCGGGTTGCCGCGGACCATCGGGGTGTCGACTGCACCGGGCGCCACGCAATTGACGGTGATGCCCCGCGGCGCGAGTTCCTGGGCGACTGACTTGGTGAGACTCTCGAGGCCGCCCTTGGAGACTGCGTAGGCGGTGCCCGTGAGGACGCCGCCGGTGCGCCCCGCCAGCGACCCGACCAGAACGATGCGCCCACCGTCGCGCAGCCAGTGCTGGGCGGCCTGGCAGCAGAGGAAGGGACCCGTGAGGTTGACCGCCAGTACCCGGTTCCAGGTCTCGAGGCTCAGGTCATGGAGCTTCGCCCGGTCGAGGATGCCCGAAGTCACAACCAGCGCATCGAGGACTGGATGGTGGCTACGGGCTGACGCGAAGGCGCGCTCCACACTCGCCGGATCGGCCACATCGATGGCAATTGGACCGTCGCGGTCCATACCGATCACTCGCATGCCGGGGGTGCGTTCGAGTCGTTCGCACACAGCCTGTCCGATGCCGCCGTGGGCTCCAATCACACAAGTGGTTGTGGTCATCACAGGACTCCAAGAGAGTTGGACCGATCGGTCGTGTCGGGTCAGTCGATGCGGTAATCGGCGGGGTCGAATCGCCGGGTCATGTTCCAGTAATCAATCAGACGCCAGGGCGAGGTCGCAAAGACCCGGCCGCGCTGATTCTTGTACCAACTGCCCACGCCGCGGTGCGCCCAGACCATGCCGGCATGCTTGCGGTCGATCTCGTCGTTGAATCGGTCGTGGATCTCGGGGCGGCAGTCGAGGGCACGGTGCCCGCCTTCGACCAGCTCGCGCAGCGCGAGGAGTGCATAGCGTGCCTGGCATTCCGAGTGGAAGATCGCACTCCCACCATGCGCGAGATTGGTGTTGGGGCCGTACATCAAGAAGAAATTCGGAAAGTCGGGGACGGTGATCCCCAGGTAGGCGCGCGGGTCGTCCTCACCCCAGCGCTCCTGCAGGCTGCGGCCTTGCCGTCCCCGTACTTCCATCGGCCAGGTCATCCGGGCGGCCGCAAAACCGGTGGCGAGAATCAGCACGTCTGCGCGATGCCTCATGCCGTCTTGCGTGATCACGGCCGATTCATCGATCGAAGCGATCGGTTCGGTCACCAGTGATACGTGGTCCCGGCGCAGCATGCGGAACCAATGGTTGTCGCGAAGCATCCGCTTGCCATAGGGAGGGTAGGGGGGGATCACCTTTGCGAGGAGCTCAGGGTCGTGCCCCACCTCCTCGGCGATGAATGCCGTCAGGCGTTCGCGCATCGCGTGGTTCTCGGCATTGAGCGAGAGGTCGGGCGTGGGCCAGTCCGGGTCGACCTGCAGCGACCGATAGAGACCATCGCCCGAGGCCCAGAACAATTGGAAGCGATACCAATTGGCGTAATGCGGCAGATGGGCGAGTGCCCATTGCTTGCCGGGTTTGACGCGTGCGTGATAGAGGGGGTTGTGAACAGCCCAGTGCGGGCTGCGCTGAAAGATCGTGAGCGTGCTGACGGTGTCGACGATCGCGGGCCCGACCTGCATGCCGCTTGCGCCTGTGCCGATCATCGCGACCTTGCGGCCCGTGAGCGTCACCTCGTGCTGCCAGCGCGCGGTGTGCATCACCGGACCCTGGAACCGATCGAGACCTGCGATCTGAGGATACTGGGGACGATTCAACTGGCCGACGGCGCAGATCACCGCGCGTGCTGTCAGTTGCTGCAGGACCCCGTCTCGGTCACGCCACTCGGCCCGCCAGCAGGCACTCCCTTCGTCCCAGACCAGTCGTGTGACCTCGCAGCCCAGGCGGATATGCGGATACAGATCGTGGCGCCTTGCGCATCGTTCGAGGTATTGGCGGATCTCGTCACGCAGCGAGAAGTAGCGGGACCAGTCGTGTTTGGGGTCAAAGGAAAACTGATAAAAGTGGTTGGGGGTGTCGACGCCGCATCCAGGGTAGCTGTTTTCGAGCCAGGTACCACCCACTGAATGATTTTTTTCGATGATGGTGAAGGGCATGCCCAGGCGCTTGAGCTTGATCGCGGCGCAAAGACCGGATTCGCCGGCGCCGATCACCAAGACCGGAAAGGCCTGTCGTTGCGCGTCTGTCGGTGGGGCTCGCCAGTCGACCTCGATGGGAGGGGTGCCGGCCAGGCCCATGTCGTGCGTGACGAGCGGCAGGTACTCGTCGGGGATCGGCTGGCCCGCGCAGACTTCCATCATCTGTCGCAGCAGCGTTGGGTCGGGATCGGGTGCGGGATGAACGCGTCCGCTCTCGATCGCCTCGAGTCGCTCGACGAGCCGTTCGATCACCGTCTCGCGAAGTGCCTGGGGAACGGTCTCGTTGAAACACCAGGGGCCGTTGATGTGAGGCTGGCAGCGTGCGAGCCATTCCCGTTCCCCACTCAATTGAACATGGCTCATGAGGAGCGGCGCAAAGTCGGCCTCGCGCAGGTGTTCTCGGGTGTTCACGGGGAGGATGAATGCGTGGGCGTTTTCAGGCGATGAGTCCATTTTAGGCCAAGGCCGGTCCGTCCGGCGTGCGTTCCGATGCCCCTGGCTCGCTCTGGTCGTGAGGGAGTCGAGGCTCGGGTATCATGAGACGCATGCGCCCGTCTCGTGCTGCCGTACTGATTCTCCTGTTGGTCGCGCTGATCTGGGGCTATAACTGGGTCGTGATGAAGCGAGCAACCAGCGACGCTCCGAGCATTCCTTTCGTGTCGGCGCGCTTGTTCATCGCGGCGTTTTGTCTGTTCGCCTTT
>CAZAVT010000086.1:10127-11476 GCA_964488395.1 uncultured Burkholderiaceae bacterium
CGGCCATCCGGTGTCGGTGTTGGCCATTGCGTTTTCGAATTCGGTCCTAGCCTTTGTCTTCATGATGCTCGCGGTGGAGAGCGGGGAGGCTGGCAAGAGCGCGATCCTGACGTACACGATGCCCTTCTTCGTGATCCTGATCGCGTGGCCGATCTTGGGCGAGCGCCCAGTGATCGCTCAGTGGTTCGCGACCGCGATTGCGCTCGTTGGCATCGTGCTGCTTCTGGATCTTTCCCGCGCGCCTGGTCTCGCCGAGATGTATGCGTTGTGCTCGGGCCTCGCCTGGGGCATCGGCGTCGTGCTGATTCGTCGCCATCAGACGCTGCATCCGGACGATTCGATTGCACTGGGCGCCTGGCAGAACCTGATCGGTGCGCTCGTGCTGGGAGCGGTGAGCCTGCCTGATGGTTTCGTAGGGTGGAACTGGAGTCCGACGCTGATCTTCGCGCTCATCTATAACGGCGTGCTGATCAGCGCAGCGAGCCTTGTGTTGTGGTTCTGGCTGCTGCGCCACGTCGACTCCGGGATCGCAAGCCTGGGTACGCTCGCCACGCCCGTGTGTGGCCTGATCGCTGGCATGATCGAACTCGGTGAGCGACCCTCTGCGCAGGATTGGGCGGGTATCGCTCTGGTGATCATCGCGCTTTCGATCACCGGCCTCGCCGCGCACCGCCGCATTTCCAGAACCTGAATCTGAACACCAGGGAGATCTCATCGTGAACGTTCGAGACGCCATCCTCTCTCGCCATTCCGCTCGCGCCTTCCTCGATCGGCCAGTCGATCCGGCCCTGGTTCGAGATCTCCTCTCAGTGGTTTCGAGAGCGCCCTCCGGCGGCAATCTGCAGCCTTGGACCGTCCATGTTCTCGCCGGTTCGGCGATCCAACGCTTCAAGGACCTGGTGGCGAGCCGATTCGAGGCGGGCGTGGTGGAGGCCCCCGAGTTCAATGTGTATCCCCCCAACCTGTGGGACCCGCTGAAGTCGCGACGCTCTGCGGCTGCTCGCCGGCGTTTCGATGCCTGCGGTCTCGACGAAAATCCGGAAAACACCCGGTTGATGCAGCGGCTGAATTACAGTTTCTTCGGCGCGCCGGTGGGCCTGTTCTTCTTTGTCGATCGCCGCGCCGGTCCGCCCCAGTGGGGAGATCTGGGCATGATGATGCAGAGTTTCATGCTGCTTGCGCTGGACCACGGGCTGGCTACCTGCCCTCAGGAAATCTGGGCCAATTGGCCCAAAACCATTGCTGAGTTCATGAAGATTCCCGAGGGCCTGATGCTCTACTCTGGCATGTCGCTCGGTTACGAGGACACCGCCGCCAAGATCAACTCGTTTCGGACCGAGCGCGAACCG
>CAZAVT010000086.1:11486-11800 GCA_964488395.1 uncultured Burkholderiaceae bacterium
CAGTTCGCCCATTTCCACGAGGTCTGAGGGGTACCTCGGCGTCGTCAGGTCGGCCGGCCATCGTGCCGGCCAATTCCCGTCGCCCGGGCAGGGAGCCTTCGGTCCGCTCGCGTGATTCGGTTACAGTTGACGTTTCCCTCTCGACGCGGAGACTGCCCATGCGCCTCATCGGAACCTCCCTGTTGGCTCTTGCCTGCGCGGCTGCCAGCATCATCCCGGCGGTTGCCACCGCTCAGGGCTCAGCCTACCCCAATCGCCCCATCCGCCTCCAGGTGCCCTTTGCGCCCGGAGGCACCACCGACATCATTGCCCGC
>CAZAVT010000087.1:0-9737 GCA_964488395.1 uncultured Burkholderiaceae bacterium
TTCACCGGTTTTCATGGCGACACCCTTGCATCGGCGCTCCTTGCGCAGGGCGTACGCGTGATCGCCCGCAGCTTCAAGTTCCACCGTCCGCGGGGTATCCGTGCCGCCGGTTGGGAAGACCCCAATGCCTTTGTTCGCGTGCTGGAGCCGGTGTCCGAAGCCAATGTGCTGGCAACTCAGTTACCCCTCATCGAGGGTCTGCGGGCGGTGAGCCAACATCGCTGGCCTTCACTCGCTTTTGACATCGGGGCATTGGCCGATCGCATTCGACCGCTACTGCCTGCAGGGTTTTACTACAAGACTTTCAAATGGCCAGCCCGGGCGTGGCCGTTCTACGAGCGCCTCATCCGTCGGGCGGCTGGGCTGGGCGCGCTACCGGATCAGCCGTCTCAGGTCGACGTCGAGCGTCGCCATGCGCAGGCCGAGGTCCTGGTGGTGGGTGCCGGGCCGGCTGGCGTTGCCGCTGCTCTTGCAGCCGTACGTGCGGGTCGTCGGCTGATCTGGGCCGATGCTGGCAATGGGCCAATCGGTTGCCTCGCCGACCCGTTCGACGAAGGTGAGCTCGCGGTCGCGGAACTGCCGGGTGCAGGGGTGCTTCCTGGCGAGTCAACCCGAGACTGGGCCCGTCGCGCTCTTCAGGAAATCGCTTCGGCCGATCATGTCCTGCGGCTTCCCAGCACGACCGTGGTGAGCCTTCAGGAGCACGGCGAGGTAATCGCGATCGAGCGATCGGATTTGCGGCGAGAACGGTTGTGGCTTTGGCGGGTGGATCGAGTGGTGATTGCGACCGGCGCGATCGAGCTGCCGCTCGTCTTCGAAAACAATGATCTACCCGGCATCATGTTGGCCGGCGCGGTTGCGCACTATCTGAACCGGCAGGCGGTGGTCTGTGGCCGGCGTGCAGTGCTCGCCGGCGCGTGCAAGCCATTACGACCTCTTGCGCGCGCGCTTCGTCGAGCCGGCGTTGAGGTGATCGCGATCGTCGATCCGCGACCATGGGAACCACCGACCGGCCTGCACGCGGCATCCACCGAGGCGGTCGACGATCTGCCGATTCGGCGGGGCTGGCGGATTAGCCGAGCGTTTGGGCGTTCGGCCATCGAGGGGGTCTGGCTCGAGCCACCAGTGGGCTCCGTCCAAGAGCCTGGGGCAGCGGGGCTTTCGCGAGAGCGTATCGCCTGCGACCTCCTGGCAGTGCACGGCGGCTGGATGCCGGCGTCGCAGCTCGCTCGGCAGGCCGCGGACGCTTGCTCGGTCGATGGGTCGGCGCACTGGGTGACGGTGGTCGGTGCCGCGCTCGGCGTTGCGAGTCCGCTGCCTCCGGTCTCGATTCCCTCGGGCCTGGCGGCGCAGCGCGTCTTCATCGACTGTGCGAGCGACGTCACTGCACTCGATATCGCTCTGGCACAGCGCGAGGGCTACGAGGCGCCTGAATTGCTCAAGCGCTACACCACCCTCGGGATGGGGCCTGATCAGGGGCGCGGCGTCGGTTCGATCGGCGTCGAGCTGCTCGCGCGTGAGCGCGGCCTGCCGCCAGGTAGTCTCGAGCCAACCCGTGCCCGCCCCCCCTTGGTGCCGGTGGCTTTCGGTACGCTTGCCGGTGCCGATCCCGGACCACTGATTCGTCCGTTTCGCGAGACGCCCCTCACCGCCTGGCATCGCGAGGCGGGCGCTGTGATGTACGAGTCGGGGGCCAATTGGCGACGTCCTGGCTATTACCCGCGCGCGGGCGAGTCCCTCGCACAGGCTGTCTCGCGCGAGAGCAGGGCAGTTCGTGAGGCCGTCGGGATCTACGACAGTACGCCGCTCGCCAAGTTCGAGATCAGCGGCCCGGATGCCGAGGCTTTGCTCGAGCGTTTGCTTCCTTCGCGGATTGGTGCCCTGCGGCCGGGCCGGGGCCGTTACGCCTTGCTGCTGCGCGAGGATGGCCGCTTGCTCGATGATGGGGTGATCTTCCGAATGGGCTCTGAGCGTTTCTGGCTGACCGGCACCGCAGGCAATGCCGATTCGGTCCAGGCCTGGCTTGAATATGCCCAGCAGTGGTTGTTTCGTGAGCTTCGGGAGGTCATCATCGCGCCTGTTTCCGGTCAGTGGTCGACCATCGTCGTGTGCGGCCCGAGGTCGAGGGAGCTGCTTCGGCGGTTGGCGATCGATATCGATCTCGATCCAGCCGGGTTCCCATTCATGGCGATGCGTACGGGTCGGATCGCTGGGGCCGAGGCGCGGGTGTTCCGGGTCAGTTTTACAGGTGAGCTGTCCTACGAAATCAACCTTCGCCCCCGCGATGCGCTTGCCCTCTGGTTGCGCCTGCTCGATGAGGGGCGCGAACTCGGGGTCGAGCCCGTCGGGTCCGAGGCCAATCATGTGCTGCGCGTCGAAAAGGGCTTCGTGTCGATGAGCCATGAGGCCGACGGCATCGCCAACCCTGATGATTTGGGCCTGGGCTGGGCCGTCCATCTGGACAAGGGGGATTTCGTCGGCCGCCGTTCGATCCTCCGTGACCGCGCGGCGGGTTTGCCCAGACCCGAACTGGTCGGCCTCGAGGTCGAGGCTGCGCCTGCGCTCGAGGAAGGGGCGCAGATCGTCCACGCCAAAGCGCAACTGGGCACCGAATCGGGGGCCAGCGCACCGCGTTCGGAAGGCTTTGTTACAGCAAGCGTCGAGAGTGTTGCTCTCGGTCGGCCGATTGCCCTGGCGCTCCTCGAGCGCGGCCGGGCGAGGATCGGGGAGGTCGTGCAGGTGACCGTTGCACCCCCAGGCGCACCGCACCGAGGCCATGCCGGGCTTGCGCTGCGGCAGGCACGCGTGGTTGAGCCTGTCTTCTACGATCCAGAGGGAGTGCGCCTGCGTGGTTGATGACGCTCCGGTCGAGCTGCGGCGCCTCGCCTCTCGCGCAAGGCTGTCGGTGCTTTGTCCCCCGGGACGGGTCGCCGATGAGGTCGCCTCCCGCCTGGAGAGGCTTGCGGTCGGCGTCGATGGCCTGCGTCTGGGGCCAGGCGAGTGGCTGTTCGAGGCCGAGCCTGAGTTGGAATCTGAGCTGCAGGGCGAACTGAGGAGCGGTCTCGCGGGCCTCGTGGTCGATGTCCAGAATGTTGCGCAGGCTCTGGACGGATGGCAGCTTCAGGGGCCCAGTTCCGAAGTCTTTGGACTGCTGGCGCAGGGCGCCAACCTCCAGCCGGTTCTCGGCGCCACCGGGCGTCAGGGAGCGAGACTCTTGCTGGGCCCTTTTTCCGCCGTTGTGGTGGTGCTCCGGCCGGCGGGGCCGGCGATCGTGGACGTTCAGGTTGACCGATCCTATGCGGATTCGCTGGGGGTCTGGCTTCGCCTGCGGCTGGGGCGCACAGCCGGCTCCTCGGGGGGCGGAATCGGCTCGCGAGGAGTCGGTGGCTGAGCCTCACCCAGCGTGGCGATCAGGCCAGCGAAGACCTTCGGCGTGCCGGCCACGATTTGTTCCGAGAACAGGTAGTCCCCGTCAGCTTTGAAGTTGCCGACCAGGCCACCTGCCTCGGTAATCAGCAGACTGCCGGCGGCCGCATCCCAGGGCGCCAGCCCGAATTCGAAGAAGCCGTCCAGCCGCCCCGCAGCCACGTAGGCCAGATCGAGCGCGGCTGCGCCCGGGCGGCGCAAACCAGCGGCTTTTGTCATCACCGAGCGCATGATCCGGATGTAATGGTCCAGGTCGTCGAACCGGCGAAACGGAAACCCAGTGCCGATGAGCGATTCGTCGATACGGGTCTGGCGTGACACCCGGATGCGCCGGTCGTTCAGGTAGGCGCCACGGCCTCGGGTCGCGGTGAACAGTTCATCTCGAGAGGGATCGTAAACGACCGCCTGGGTCACCAAACCCTTTTGCATCAGTGCGATCGACACGGCGTACTGGGGGAAACCGTGAATGAAGTTGGTCGTGCCGTCCAGTGGGTCGATGATCCAGAGGTGCTCCGCCTGACGCGGGTCGGCGTGCTGGCCGTTGGCGCTGTGCCCGGACTCCTCAGCCAGGATAGAATGCCCCGGGTATGCGGAGAGCAGCGTCTCGATGATGGCCTCCTCGGAGGCCTGGTCAACCTCGGTCACGAAGTCGTTGCGCTGTTTGCGGGCGACCTTGATCGTGTCCAGGTCGAGGCTTGCGCGATTGATGATGCGACCGGCGCGGCGAGCGGCCCGGACGGCGACATTGAGCATCGGATGCATGATCGGCGGATGGTCCTGGGCGGCGTTCGACGCTCGATTGTAAGGCAAGGCGGTGAAGGGCCTGCGTTTCGACTCTCCTGATTGGTTTGAGCGAGTACAGATCGTGCTCGTGCGGCCATCCCATCCCGGCAACGTCGGAGCGGCTGCGCGGGCGATGCGGGTCATGGGATTGCGACGCCTGGTCGTGGTCGAGCCCCGCTTTCCCGGGGTTCTCGGCCATCCTGATGCCGTGGCGTTTGCGAGCGGCGCGGTCGATCTGCTGGAGTCCGCCGCCGAGCGCGACGATCTTTCGCAGGCCTTGGCGCCCGTTAGCCTCGCGATCGCGGTGAGCGCTCAGACGCGCGCCTTTGGACCACAACCCCAGCCCCCCGAGGCCATGACGCAGCTGATCGAGCGCGAATTGCACAGCTCGCCCGATCACCAGGTCGCCCTTGTCTTCGGCCCGGAGCGCACCGGGCTGTCGATCGCCGATGTCGGCCATTGCCAGGCGTTGCTCGCGATCCCCACCGCCTCGGACGACGGTTCGCTCAACCTTGCACAGGCCGTTCAGGTCGTGACGTTTGCCCTGGCGCAGCAGGCGCGTGGCCGAGCGCCCGGTGCCTCTGTGATGGAGGTGCCCCGTTACGCGACCCAGCGTCAGATTGACGACCTCTACGCGCATCTGGAGCAGGCGCTGATCGATATCGCCTTTGTCGACCCTCGGCATCCGAAAAAGCTTATGCCAAGGTTGATGCGGCTCTTCGGTCGAACCCGTCTCGAGGCTGAGGAAGTGGAGTTGCTGAGAGGTGTCTGTACGCAGATGCAGAAAACCGCGCGCCGCGAACGCTAATGCTCAGGGCGCTTGCAGCCAGCGCCAGCCCTGAGCATCGACCCGCAGGAAGCCGCCGCGAGCCTCCTCGGCGGACCAGTCGGGCAGGACCCATCGCTGAGGACTGGTGCCATCGCCCGTGGTCTCAAGTGACGATTGCCCAGGCTGGTGTGTATGGCCGTGGATCAGCCAACCGACACCGTGAGCCCGCATGAGATTGGCGGTGTGAGCCGGGTCGATATCGGTGATTTGCCGCCGTGACTGGCTTTCCGCGCGCATATTGCGAGCGATCTCGAGCCGCTCAGCAAGGGGCTTGCCGAGGAACCTGCGTTGCCAGGAGGACTCGCGCACTTGGGATCGGAAAGCGATGTAATCGCGATCGGACAGGCACCACGCGTCGCCATGGGCGAGCATGACTGGGCGACCCAACAGGTCGATGATGGCTGGGTCATCGAGCAGCTGCGCGCCGCAGCGACGACTGAACGGCTCGCAATGCTCGATGGGCACGTCGATCAGGAAGTCACGATTGCCTCGCTGAAGCCCGATCCAAAGGCCCTGGCGGGCGAGCCCCGCCAAGGCCGAGGCGAGTTCATCCGCGGCCTCGTCGGGAGCGTCATCGCCGACCCAGGCGTCAAGCAGATCGCCCAGGAGAAACAGGTGCGAAATGCCCTTCGCGGCTACGGCGAGCGCCGCGAGAAATTGGCGCAATGTTTGCGGATCATGCGCGCCCAGGTGCATGTCCGAGGCAAAGAGCGCGGCCGCTGGGTCGCGCAGGCGGACGACTGGCTTCAAGCGAACACAGCCGGTCTCACTTACTTGGCCGGGCTGACAAGCGTCATCGACTCGATCACGACGGGCTCGACCGGGACATCGCCCATCGGCCCAACGTTGCGCGTCTTGACGCCCTTGATGGCGTTGACGACGTCCATGCCCTTGACCACCTTGCCGAAGACCGCGTAGCCGTGACCATCGGAGCCGGGATGATTGAGGAAGGCGTTATTGGAGACGTTGATGAAGAACTGTGAAGTGGCCGAGTCGGGGACCGAGGTGCGCGCCATTGCGAGCCAGCCGATGTCGTTCTTGAGCCCGTTCTTGGACTCGATGGCGATTGGACCACGGGTCTCCTTGCGGCCACCACCCTTGTAGAGTTCCTCGGTGAATCCTCCTCCCTGGATCATGAAGCCATCGATCACCCGATGAAAGATCGTTCCGGCATAAAAGCCATCGCGGACATATTGCAGAAAATTTTCTACCGACTTCGGCGCCTTGTCGGGGTAGAGCTCGATCAGCACTTCGCCTCGCGAGGTTTTCATGAGGACCTGAGGCGAGGCCGCGGCCGTGTCATCGGCCATGGACAGGGTCATCGCTGCGAGCAGGGCACCAATCACGGGCAGTTTCTTGACAAGCATCTTGGGTTCTCCATTGGAAAGGTTTTGAAGGATCTTGCCGGGTCGTCTGGCCAAACGGCCCACTCTGCGGGGCGTTGCCGGGCGCTTTTAACGGGTGCCGCCACCGCCTTGCTCGCTGATGCCGGGCTGTCGCTGGGCGGGGGAGCCGCCCGGCGCGGTGGGCAGTGCGGGCGAGATTTTAGTGATCAACTCACGCGCGACGGTCAGCTTGGCCGCCGCTGTGGAGCGCTTGTCCAGGCTGCTGGCCCGTTGCCACGCGCGTTCAGCAATGCGCAGGTGTACATCGCCCAGGTTTTCCCAGGCCAGGGCATAGGCCGGTAGCGCACGAACGGCCTCGTCAAGCGCGGCGCGCGCCTGGTCCAAGTCACCTCGCGCGGCGTGCAGCGTCGCGAGATTGTTGTAGGGCTCGGGCAACTCTGGATATTCCTGCGTGAGTTGGGTGAACCCTGACATGGCGGCTTCGACCAAACCGAGATCGGCCTGCATCACCGCGCGAGTAAATCGAAGGGCCACGTCACGAGGCAGACGCTCGAGCGCTGACTCAACGGTACGTAACGCGCCCGCGGGGTCACCCGCCTCCCGCAAACGCCGTGCTTGGGCGAGTGCGGTTTCGGCGGCGAATGCATCTGACATCTCGCGAGTCTGAGGCAGGGTGACCGAGCGCGCCTGTGCGCTGGCTGACGAAACGCCGCCCAGCAGACAAACCGCGAACAGGGGTGCAAGGGCCCGTTTCAGACGGGGGCGCACTGAGGGTCGTGGGCCAGGCCTCGAGGGGCCCGGTGCTATACTGATTTTCACTTCGCCATTCTAGCAACGCCCGCCCTCAGGGCCCTGCGGCGTGCCCCTCCCGATGCTGCGCGTATTCAATACCCTGACCCGGTCCAAAGACGAATTCGTCCCCCTCGAGCCAGGCCGAGTGCGGATGTATGTGTGCGGAATGACTGTTTACGACTATTGTCACGTCGGCCACGCGCGCGTGATGGTCGTTTTCGACGCGGTGCAGCGTTGGCTGCGTCAGAGTGGTTTCCGGGTCACTTACGTCCGTAACATCACGGACATCGATGACAAGATCATTCGCCGTGCCGTCGAAAACGGCGAAACCATCGGCGCGTTGACCGCACGCTTTATTCAGGCCATGCACGAGGATGCTGACGCGCTGCGCGTCGAGCGACCGGATCACGAGCCCCGGGCGACCGGCTACGTGCCGCAGATGCTGGGCCTGATCAGCGAACTCGAAGCGCGTGGGCTGGCTTACCGCGCCGATGACGGGGACGTCAATTATCCGGTCCGGCGGTTTGCGCCCTACGGCCGTCTGTCTGGCAAGTCGCTCGATGATCTGCGAGCTGGCGAGCGAGTGGCGGTCGACGCTGCCAAACAGGATCCTCTCGATTTCGTGCTCTGGAAAGCCGCCAAGCCTGGCGAGCCCGAGGAGGCAACTTGGGCTTCCAGTTACGGCCCGGGTCGGCCGGGATGGCACATCGAGTGTTCGGCGATGTCGACCAGCTTGCTCGGGCGCACGATCGACATTCATGGTGGCGGCGCGGATCTGCAGTTCCCGCACCATGAGAACGAGATTGCCCAAAGCGAAGGCGCCTCGGGCGAGACCTTCGTCCGGTATTGGATGCATAACGGCTTTGTGCGCGTGGACGATGAAAAGATGTCCAAGTCACTGGGCAATTTTTTCACCATCCGCGACGTGTTGCGCCAATTTGATCCCGAAGTCGTGCGCCTGTTCATCCTGCGCGCCCATTATCGGAGCCCGCTGAATTACTCCGACGCGCACCTTGATGATGCACGAGCGGCGCTATTGCGCCTCTACGGCGCGCTCGGCGAGGATCCATCCCCGCCGGTCTCATCGATTGACTGGGATCAGCCGATGGCGGGTCGGTTTCGTGACGCGATGGATGACGACTTCAACACACCGGTTGCCATTGCGGTGTTGTACGACCTGGCCGCCGAAATTCATCGCACCTCGGTATCCGATCCACGCAGAGCTGATGACCTGCGTGGGCACTTGCGATCGCTTGCTGGGGTCCTGGGTTTGTTGGGCCGGGCGCCGAAAGACGTGCGCCGGACCGGTCTCGCTGGGCGGACGGCGACCGATGCCGTCAGCGCGGCGGGCATCGACGATGCGACCATCGATCGAATGATCGGTGAGCGGGCCGCTGCCAAGAAGTCGCGCCAGTTCGCCCAGGCCGATCGCATTCGGGACGAACTCGCCGCACGCGGCATCGTCCTCGAGGATTCGCCCACAGGCACCCGTTGGCGCCGGGCCTGAAATTCGGTCCAACGCACATGAACCGCGCGTGAAACCCGCCTACTGGGACCAAGCTTGTGCAGCGCTTGCGGCCGCTGACCCGGTCATTGGGCGATTGATTTCGTCCTGTCCTCCAGGACACCTGATGTCCAGAGGCGATCCCTTTCAGACCCTCGTACGCTCCATCGTTGGACAACAGATTTCAGTCAAGGCGGCTCAGAGCGTATGGGTGCGCTTTGCGGCCGCTGCAGGAACGGTTGAGCCGGGGCGCGTGAGCCGGATGCGGATGACGACGCTGAGGGCTGCCGGCCTGTCCCAGCGCAAGGCCGAGTATCTCAAGGACCTGGCTCGGTGTTTTCTGACGGGAGAGGTCGATCCGGGGCGTTGGCCGGTGCTCGATGATGAGGCGGTGATCGAAGAACTCGTCCGAGTGAGAGGCATCGGCCGCTGGACAGCGGAGATGTTTCTGATCTTTAATCTGCTCCGCCCCGATGTCTTACCGCTCGATGACATCGGCGTGCTGCGCGGCATCGGACTGGCCTATGGCAGGGGCGAGCGGGTCGAACGCGCGCAGGCGCTCGCGATCGGCGAGGTCTGGCGGCCCTGGCGCACCGTGGCGACTTGGTACCTGTGGCGCAGCCTCGATCCACTGCCGGTGGAGTATTGATGAAGACGACATTTCTCGAATTCGAATCGGCCATCGCCGATCTCGAGCAGAAGATCGAGGCCCTGCAATTCGCGCAGGAAGATTCAGCGATCGATATCGCGGACGAGGTCGATCAGCTGCGCAAGAAGAGCCAGACGCTGCTTAAGGACACCTATGCCAAGCTGACGCCCTGGCAGACTGCGCTGGTTGCGCGCCACCCTCAGCGACCCTACACGCTCGACTACATCGGTCTGCTCTGCACCGACTTCCACGAACTGCATGGCGATCGCAGTTTTGGGGACGATCCTGCGATCGTCGGTGGTCTCGCCCGATTCAACGGCCTCTCGGTGGTGGCCGTCTGACAACAGAAGGGCGGTGACACCCGGGACCGTGCACATCGCAATTTCGGAATGCCCAGGCCCGAAGGCT
>CAZAVT010000087.1:9747-11633 GCA_964488395.1 uncultured Burkholderiaceae bacterium
TCACCTTCGTCGACACGCCCGGTGCCTTTCCCGGCATCGGCGCGGAGGAGCGCAACCAGTCCGAGGCGATTGGTCGCAATCTGATCGAGATGGCCACGCTCAAGGTACCGATCGTGACCACGATCATTGGAGAGGGCGGGTCGGGCGGAGCGCTTGCGATCGCCGTAGCTGATAACGTGCTGATGCTCCAGTATTCGGTCTACTCGGTGATCTCACCGGAGGGCTGTGCGGCGATTCTCTGGAAAAGCGCCGAAAAGGCGGCCGACGCCGCGGAGACGATGGGGATCTCAGCGCAGCGCCTGAAGACTCTCGGACTGATCGACCGCATCATTCCCGAGCCGGTCGGCGGTGCCCACCGTGATCCTCAGCAGATGGCCCAGCAGCTGCGCCGCGCGATCGGCGACTCGCTCCGCCAGTTGCAGTCGTTGGAGCTCAAGCAGTTGCTGCGCCAGCGTCACGAAAGGATCATGGCCTACGGCAAGTTCAAAGACCTTGCCGCCTGAACCCAGGCTGCAGCGCGTCTCACGGAGGGCTCGCCAGTGAGCGAGGGTACGCACCAGGGCCGGTTGCGTGCCTGCATCGAACGAGCGTTCGATGCGATCGGCCGGGCCGCATCGCAGCCCATCCCGTCGGCGAGCGAGCCCATCGTGATTGCCTTCAGTGGCGGCTTGGATTCGACCGTTCTCCTCGATACCTGTGTGCGTCTGCTGGGCCCGCAGGGGCTGATTGCAGCCTATGTCCACCATGGATTGCAGGCCGATGCGGAGCAGTGGGTCTCGCACTGCGAGCAGCAGGCACGCGCTCGTGGGGTGCGCTTTGAGTGCTTGCGATTGGGGCCGGCGCAGCCGGCCGGTATCGGCCTGGAAGCCTGGGCTCGAGCTGCCCGTTACAAGGCGCTTTGGGCTCTGGTGCAGGCGCTCAATGCGCGGGTGCTCATGACCGCGCATCAGGCCGATGACCGTGCCGAGACGATCCTGTTGCGGCTGGCTCGCGGAACGGGTTTGGAGGGGCTTGCTGCTGCCTTGCCCGCGTACAGCCAACGGTCTGGAGGGCGTTGGTTGATTCGTCCTTTCCTCGACATCCGTCGCACGGAATTGCTCGAGCACGCGCACTCGTGCGGTCTCCACTGGGTCGAGGATTCGATGAATCGGCATCTGGCGTTTCAGCGGGTCCGGGTGCGCGAGCAGTTGATGCCGGCGCTCGAGCAGGTGGCGCCGGGAGCGTTAAGGCAATTGGCCCGCGCCCAGGAACTGCTCGCCGATGCGGCGTCTGAACTGCAGTCGCTGGCGGTCGCTGACTTGGCCATGAGTCGTATCGAGACGGGCCCGGATGAACCCCAGGCGATCGACCGCCGCTCGCTCGCGGGTCTGAGTCGCTATCGACAGGCGCAGCTCGCGCGACAGTGGTGGCGCGAGCTTTGGGACGATCCGCTCGCCGCCATGCCCACCCAGGCGCAAGTCTGCGAGTGGCTCTCACAGATGGTTGATTCGGTGGCGGCGCAGGCGGTGATTCACTGGTCCGCGTGGGTCTTCGTGCGGTATCGCGACCGGATCGAGGCTTGGGCGGCCCATTCGGCGCCAGCCGCAGCCTTGCTGCCGAGCGGCCGCAGGCCGCCCGTATCCTACGAAGTCCACTGGCGGGGCGAGGTGGAGCTGGACCTTGAACCGTGGTCGGCAAGGCTACGTTTTGTGGCAGCAGACGGCAGGCGGCTATGGCCCTCGGCTCAGGGCACGGCGGTTCTGAGAGTCTTGCAGCCGCCGAGCGAGTGGCGTGCGCGCCTCATGGCTGGGCGGCACTCGAAACCTCTGAGAAAACTCTGGCAGGAGTCTGGCGTACCTCCGGCCCTCAGGCCCTGGCTACCGCTCCTCGTGATCGACGGCGAGCCG
>CAZAVT010000088.1:0-11513 GCA_964488395.1 uncultured Burkholderiaceae bacterium
TTCACGCATGACGGCTGTGAATTCGGGGTCCACGATCACGGCGCGCGCCTCGCCGTGATCGAGCATGAAGGCAATGCTGCGGGCATCCAATCGCGTGTTGAGCGAATTCAGGACCGCGCCCGCCATTGGGACTCCGAAATGCGCCTCGAGCATCGGCGGGGTGTTGGGCAACATCACTGCGACCGTGTCACCCCGACCGATGCCGCGGTGGGCGAGTGCGCTAGCAAGCTGGCGGCAGCGCCGCTCGTACTCGCGCCAGCTGCGGCGCAGGGCCCCGTGCACGATGGCCAGGCGGTCGGGGTAGACCTCGGCACTTCGGGCGATGAAATCGAGGGGCGTGATCGCTGCAAAATTGGCGGGATTGCGCTCGAGGTCGCGGTCGTAGATGCCCGGTGTGGTCATGCTCAGGTCTCCTTCAGAGGTCAGTCTGCGGCCGCGCTTCGCCGGCGCAAGCCATGTTAGGCTCAGGTGAAACAGTCCCCAGGTCCGGCCAGGACGATCAAGGCCCGAGCCGGCTTGGGCGCGAACGTCGCTGCCTGACTCGTCAGTTTGCCATCAGCTGTGCCGGACCGTGAGTTTGCCGACCCTTCTAGCCCTCTGTGCGATCCTGCTCTGGGCCTCGCTCGCATCGCTCGCCGTCGGTCTGGCGGGGGTGCCCCCCTTCCTCCTGACGGGAATCGCCCTGCTGATCGGTAGCGTGCTTGCATTGCCGCTCCTGCGGCGCGAGAGCCTGGACAGGCGCCTGTCCGGCACGGTGGTGATGTTGGGCGTGGCGGGACTGTTCGGCTATCACGCTCTGATTTTCGTCGCTTTCCGCCTGGCGCCCGCCGTCGAGGTCAATTTGGTGAACTACCTCTGGCCGCTCGGCATCGTCGTGCTCGCACCGCTCCTGCTCCCACGAGCTCGTCTGCGTGGGCGCCACGTTGCGGCCGCAGGCCTGGGCTTTGCGGGGGCGGCCCTCGCCATCATCGGGCCCGATGCCGCTAGCGCCCCGGCTACTGGATCCGCCTGGCTGGGCTATCTGTTCGCTCTGGCAGCGGCGCTGACCTGGGCACTTTACTCTCTGTGGTCGAGACGGATGGGCCAGTTGCCAACAGCGGTCGTCGGGCTCTTTGCCGCCCTCTCCGGCTTACTGGCGCTCGCCTGCCATCTCGCGTTCGAGGACGCTTTCTGGCCATCGCCTGGGCAATGGCGCTTGTTGCTCGCGATCGGCTTGGGGCCCCTGGGTGCTGCCTTCCTGTTTTGGGATGCGGCCTTGAAGACCGGGGACCCAAGGCGTATCGGCCTGTTGTCCTTCCTGACCCCGATTCTTTCGACCAGCGCCTTGTTGCTTTCGACCGGCCAGCCGTTGCACTGGCACATCGCGGTCGCCGCGTGTATGGTGGTCGGCGCCGCGATCTGGGGCAGTTTCAGCGCGTCTGACGACTGAATGATCGAAGGCGCCGACCCCTTATCCCTGCCTGGAGAATTCGCATGAACCTGCCGATTGCCGCTGCGCTCCTCGAACAGCTTGCCCCAGGCGGAAAGGTACGGGCGAGCATCAATGTGGGCAACCCGATCCTCGCGGGCCGCTCCTCACCCGATGCAGAGCCGTTCGGGATCTCGGTCGATCTGGCGCGTGCTTGGGCTCAGGCGTTGGGCGTGCCCCTTGAGCTGAAGGTCTTCGAGAAGGCCGCACTGTCGGTCGACGCGGTGACCCGCGACGAGGCCGATATCGGTTTTTTTGCGATCGATCCGGCGCGCGCCGATGGGCTACTTTTCACCGCCCCGTACGTGTTGATCGAGGGGGCCTATGCGGTGCGGGAAGCGTCGGCGCTTGTCCGTCTTGAAGAGATCGACCGTGCCGGACATCGAATCATGGTGGGGCAGGGCAGCGCCTATGACCTCTTCTTGTCCCGAACGCTCAAGGCTGCGTCGATCGAGCGGCATCCGAGCTCGCATGTCCCGACCCTGATTGCCGATTTCCTGGCCGGTCACGCGGAGGTTCTTGCAGGGATTCGACAGGCCTTCGAGGGTGTCGCCCGACCGGGTTCGGGTCTGCGCCTCATCCCAGGCGCGTTCATGACGATCGAGCAGGCGATGGGCATGCCCCGAGGTCGTGGCGACGCGGCCATCGCCGCGCTTCGTGGTTTCCTCGAACAAATGAAGGCGAGCGGCATGGTGGCCGATTCGATGCATCGGCACGGCGTCCAGGGTGCTCGGGTCGCAGGCCCCGCGGGGTCCTGACCGGCCCCTGCGCGCTGGCCGCATTGGGAGGGCCGCGGCCCGAGCAGGGCTTGCCGGCAGCGACCCTCGGCGCCATACTGTATGCAGATATCCATGAATACAGTTCGCGCCAAGCCCCTTCCGCCACCGGCCCGCCGGCTGCAAGCGCCCGCGGCGTCTCTGGTTTCTGGCTCCCAGTCGGCGAGATGGGGCGCCGTGACCCCGCGGCGGGCATCCGCGCCCCATGAGGTCTATGACCTGCTCAAGCGCAAGATCCTCGCGGGTGAGTACAGCGGGGGCATGAAGCTCAACCCTGCTGCGATCGGGGCTGAATTGGGCGTCAGCCGCACCCCCGTCCGCGAGGCGCTTCAGCGACTTGATCTCGAAGGTCTGGTGACCCTGAGTCATCATCGTGGCGCGGTTGTGACCCGGCTCACGCTCGACGAGGTGCGCGAACTGTTCAGGATCCGTGCGGCGCTGGAGGGTTTGGCGGCGACCGAAGCCGCGAGGCATCTGGATCAGGATGGTCTCGAGGAGTGTGAATTGCTTGCTCGTCGCCTCGAACGCGCCCAGGGGGATATACGAGAGTGGTTCCTCCGTCATGAAGCGTTTCACGATCGGCTTTACGAGTTTGCCGGCATGCCTCGGCTGAGCGCCGAGATTCGCCGCTTCAGAGAGGCGGTCCAGCCCTACCTGCGCCTTTACATCGATGTCTATGGCCAGCTGGAGATGCCCGGTGTCGAACATCGCCGACTGCTTGCGGCATTTGCAAAAAGCGATGCCGATCGTGCTGGTCAGGCGATTCGAAAGCATGTCGAACACGCCGCCGAAGGTGTGCTCGAGTTTCTCGCCCGGGGGGTGCCGGAGGGTGTGGCAGAGGCCGCGCACCCGCAGACCAGTGCGGTCGCACCCGCGATGCGGCGATCGAATCGATGATCATTCAACTGAACTGAGGGAGGGTTTTCATGGCAGAACGACAGGAGTTTTCGATTCCCGGGCTGAACCCCCCGATCAGTCACTATTGTGATGCGGTCCGGTTTGGCAACCTGCTGTTTGTTTCCGGAGTGGCCGCGCTTGACGAGAAGCTGAATGTGATCGGTGGCGACGACGTGGTCGCGCAGGCCGAGGCGGTCTTCGCCGCGATGAAGCGTATCCTCGACGAAGCCGGGGCGACCTTTGCCAATGTGCTCAAGGTGACCGTTCTTCTGACTGATGTCGAGGATCGGCACAAGATCAATCCGGTACGGCAGCGCTATTTCGGCAACTCCCGCCCGGCCAGTACGCTCTTCGAGGTGAGCCGCCTTGCGATCCCCGGTATGAAGGTGGAGATCGAGGCGGTCGTTGGCCTCCCGTCTTGATCACCTGGGACGTCGGGTGATCCCACTTAGGTCGATGCAATGAGCGTCACGTCGACGGCGCTGGTCCTGGGCGGATCGGATGGCATTGGCCATGCGATTGCGGCCGCGTTCGATCAGCGAGGCTGGCGGACTTATGCGCTCGCTCGCACGCTACGCCAATTGGTCAAGCGGCCTGGCTCGATTCGCTTCATCGCAGCCGACCTCGCCCAACCGGCCAGCGTCGAGGCGGCAATCGACCAGATCAGTGCTGAGACCGGTCGGCTCGATGCCTTGGTCTGCTCCGCTGGTACTGCAGTCGCACAAGCGTTTGTCGAGCAGTCCGATGACGAGATCGAACGGATCTTCCGCGTCAACGTGTTCGGACCGATGGCCGCCATCCGTCGGGCGATTCCCCTACTCAAGACGGCGCGCGGTGCGGTGCTGCTCATCGGCTCGACGCTGGCCGATCACCCGCGTCCGCTCACTGCCACTTACGCCGCGAGTAAAGGCGCCCTCGACTCCCTTACCAAGGCGCTCGCGGTCGAATTGGGCCCCGATGGCGTGCGGGTCAACTGCTTGCGCCCCTCGATGGTGCGAACGGGTCTGATGATGCGCGGTGGCATGAGTGAAGCGGCTTATCAGGCCCTCCTCGCCGCGAGGGCGCAGGCCTATCCTTTGCGGCGTGTCGGCGAAGTCGATGATCTCGTCGAAATGGCCCTGTTATTGCTTTCTAACCGCAGTTCCTGGACAACCGGTGCAGTGATCGATGTCGACGGAGGACACGGCGCGGCCGGATCGTGAACCCCACCCCAAGGAGAGTCTCGTGAGCAAAAGGTCTTTGTGGTTTGTGGCTGCGCTGGCGGCGCTCGGCGCGACAGCCGCGCAGGCGCAGTCCGTCAAGGTAGGCATCATCGCACCGATGACGGGTGGATCCGCGGACTGGGGCATCCAGTTCCGCAATTGCATCCAGCTCTATCAGTCCCAGCATGGCGATCAGGTCGCTGGCAGTAAGGTCGAGATCATCTATCGCGATACCGGCGGAGCCAATCCTGCGCTCGCCAAAAAGCACGCCGAAGAGTTGATCGTGAACGACAAGGTCAATGTGCTGGGTGGCTTCTTCTTCTCGCCCAACGCGTTCGCCGTCTCGCCGGTGCTCACGCAGGCCAAGATTCCCGGCGTGGCGTTCATCGCGGGTACGCCCAACATCACCGAGACCTCGCCCTTCTGGGTGCGGACCGGCTATACGACCTGGCAGTCCGCAGTGCCGATGGGGCAGTGGGCCTACAAGAGCGGGATCCGGCGCGTCTACATCGCCGTGCAGGACTTCTCGGCGGGTCACAGCTTCCAGGAAGGTTTCAAGATGTCCTTCACTCGCGAAGGCGGTCAGATCGTCGGTGAAGACCGGATGGCGATGAATACCAACGACTTTGCGCCGTTTATCCAGCGCATCATCGACGCCAAGCCGGATGCGGTTTACATGTTCATTTCTCCTGGGCCGCCGTCGATCGCGTTCCTGAAGGCCGCCGAGGCTGCGGGTCTGAAGCAACGCGGGATCAAGATTCTGGGCGTCGCGGAAACGGACGATCAGGAGCTCGAATCGGTGGGCCCGGTCGCAAAGGGAGTCTATTCCGCGCTTCACTATGCTGTGTCGCTGCCGACCGAGACCAATCGCGCGTTCGTGAAAGCGGTGCTTGAGCGTTTCCCCAAGGACGGCCCGCCTCATTCAGGCTGCGTGGGTGCGTACGACGGCATGCGGGTGATCTACAAGATGATCGAAAATGGCAAGGGCCGGATTGCGCCCAATGCGATCGATTCGGTGAAGGGGATGACCTGGGACAGTCCGCGCGGGCCAGCGATGATCGATCCGGAAACGCGTGACATCGTCCACAACATCTACATCAAGCATGTGGTCGAGGGCCCGGACGGCAAGTTGTTCAACCAGGTGATCGACACGATTCCCAACGTCAAGGATCCTTGGAAGGAGTCGCGCAAGAAGTAAGCCTCGAGGTTGAGCGGGCGAGCCTGTTGGCCTGCCCGCTCCCGAGCAAGCGATGGACAAGCTCCTCACCTTTTTGGCCTTTGTGCTGATCGACGGGATCGCCTACGGGATGATCCTGTTCCTGATTACGGTCGGCCTGTCCGTCACTATGGGGTTGATGCGATTTGCCAATCTTGCCCATGGTGCCTTTGCCGCAGTGGGCGGCGCGGCGGCGATCAGCGCGATGGAGGCTTTTGGTATCGGCTTTGTGCCAGCGTTGCTGGTGGGCTTTGCCGCCAGCGCGCTGCTCGGACTGATGCTTGAGCCCGGTCTTTTCGCGCCGCTCTATGGCGGTGACGAGCTCGATCAGGTGCTGATGACCATCGGTCTGATTCTCGTAACCATCGCGAGCCTCAATCTACTCTTTGGGTCCACGCCGCTTCCTGTTCGGATGCCGGACTGGCTCAATGCGTCGATTGATCTCGGCCTGCGCACCGTGCCTGCGTATCGGGCCTTCCTGATTGTCACGGGTGCGACGCTCATGGTCGTGCTCTGGTTGACGCTCGATCGGACCGAGTTTGGTGCCCGTATCCGCGCGGCCGTCGAGAACCCCTCGATGGCCCAGGCGGTCGGGATCAACACCCGGCGGCTGTTTGCGCTGACCTTCACGCTGGGTTGCGGGCTGGCAGGCTTCGGTGGCGCGCTCGGGGCGCCGTTGCTGCCGATCGATCCGGTCTATCCGTTCCGCTACCTGGCCCTCTTCCTGGTCGTTGTCTCGATCGCTGGTTTTGGCAATATCAAGGGAACGGCTTGGGTCGCGCTGATGTTGGGCATCATCGAGACCGCCGGCCGCTATCTCTTTCCGGAGATCAGCGGATTCCTGATCTATGTCGTGATGATTTCATTGTTGCTCTGGCGGCCTCAAGGGCTCTTTGGGAGGCCGGTGTGAGCCCGCTCGCGACGCAATTGCAGGAGGCGGCTGCGCGAGCATCGCGCTGGCGGCCCGTTGAGGCGTTGCCCTGGCTGCTCTTCGTCGGCTTCTACTTCGTCTTCGAGTCCCGGTTAGCCCTGGGCAGCACGGTGCTGGTGATGGTGCTCTTCACTGTTTCACTGGATCTCGTGATGGGTTACGCCGGCATCGCGACGCTCGGCCACGCGCTCTTTTTCGGGCTTGGTGCCTATTCTGCCGGGGTATTGGTCGCATCGGGTTTGTCCGATCCGGCTCTTGGGCTCGTGCTTGGATCGTTGGTTGCCGCGCTGGCCGCTGCCCTGACGGGGCGGCTGCTGCTCCACCTGAGGGGCAATACCCTGCTGATGATGACCCTTGCGTTCCTGATGCTCGCGCACGAGGCGGCCAACAAATGGACTTCAGTCACTGGCGGCGACGACGGCATGCACAGCGTGGGACCAGGGCCGTGGTTTGGGTTCATCGAATTCGACCTGCGGGGTCAGACCCGATACTGGTATGCGCTGATCCTGCTGTTTGTGGTGTTCATGATCGCGCGCACGATCGCGCACTCGCAATTCGGGTTGGCGCTCAAGGGCATTCGTGAGAATCCTGACCGGATGCGGGTCATTGGTGCACCCGTTCGGCGTCATCTGGTTGTCATCTACACGATTGCCGGCGCCATGGCTGGTGTGGCCGGCGTCATATCTGCCCATTCAAACGCCTTCGTTGGGTTGGATACCTTATCGATCGCGCTGTCGGCCAATTGCCTCGTGATGCTGGTCCTGGGTGGATGGGGGCGTCTCTACGGCGCGGTGGTGGGGGCGACTGTCTACGTGGTCTTGCAGCACGTGGCGTCCAGCTGGAATCCTTCGCACTGGATGTTTCTGGTTGGTGCGGCGCTGATCCTGGTGGTGCGATTCGGCAAGGGAGGGCTCCTCGGTTTGCAGGATCGTCTACTCGCCCGCTTCAGGGGGGGGCAGCGGTGAGGAGCTCTGCAGAGGTGGCTGCGCTCAGCGTTCGCGGCGTTTCCAAGCGCTTCGGGGCGCTGACCGTGGCGACCGATATTCGGCTGGAGTTGCCCGTTGGAGCCAGGCACGCGCTGATTGGCCCCAACGGTGCGGGCAAGACCACACTGGTCAACATGATCACGGGCGTGCTTCGTCCTGACTCAGGGTCGATCGAACTGTTCGGCGAAGAGATCACTTCACGGCCGTCGGGTTACACGGTGCCCCGGGGGCTGGCTCGTACCTTTCAGATCACCAATTTGTTCGTACGGCTATCGGTTTGGGAAAACCTTGCGCTCGCTGTTGCGAGCCGCACAGGCGCTGACCGGGACTTGTTGCGGCGAGCAAGCCGTCAGCAGGCGGTGCTCGACGAGGTTGCCGCGCTGTTGCAGCAGGTGGGACTCGGAAGCGATGCGATGCGCCCGGTCGGCGAGTTACCCTATGGCCGCCAGCGTCTGGTGGAGCTTGCCATGGCGCTCGCGCTGCGGCCTCGGGTGCTCCTGCTCGATGAGCCCGCAGCAGGCGTTCCCTCGCTCGAGACGGGTCAGCTACTGGAAGTGATCGACGCGTTGCCGCCGTCGATGGCGATCCTGATGATCGATCACGACATGGATCTCGTGTTTCGATTCGCCCGGCGGATTACAGTTCTCGTGGGAGGAGCTGTCCTGACCGAGGATACACCCGACGCGATCCGGCAGGACGAGCGCGTCCGTGATGTCTATCTGGGTAAGGGAGGCGCGCATTGAGTCAGGCCAGTGTCCTGTCGGTACGCGGCCTGACCGCCGGTTATGGTTCGACCGTGATCGTCGAGGGCATCAGCTTCGAGCTCGAACCTGGGGATTGCCTGAGCGTGCTCGGCCGAAATGGCGTGGGCAAGTCGACGCTGCTACGAACGTTGATGGGGATGACCCATCGTCATGCCGGGACGGTGCTGCTGAATGGTCAGCCGATCGACGCGCTGCCAGTGCACCGACGGTCACAGGTCGGACTAGGGCTGGTGCCACAAGAGCGAGAGATTTTCAAGACCCTGTCGGTTGCGGAGAACCTTCGTATCGCCCAACGGCCTGGTCACTGGAACGCGCAGACGGTCACCGAGCTCTTTCCTCGCCTGGCCGAGCGCTGGCGCAACATGGGCAACCAGCTCTCGGGCGGTGAGCAGCAGATGCTCGCCATCGCACGGGCCTTGGTGGGCAATCCCGGTGTTCTGTTGCTCGACGAGCCCTCTGAGGGGCTTGCCCCCGTGATCGTTGAGCAGGTCTTCGAGGCGATGCAGACGATCCGCTCGCGAGCCGACATGGCGTTGATCCTGGTCGAACAGCATGCCGCTTTGGCGCTCGATTTTTCGCGTCGGGTGATCGTGATGGATCGTGGCCAGATCGTTCATCAGGGTGAAAGTGCCGAACTGCGCGATGATCCCCAGCGGCTTGGCCGGATCATCGGTCTTGCCCACTAGCTGCCGGGCGTTCAACGGGCCAATTGCTACTTTCAGGATTAAGTCGAGGTCGTGATGGGAATTGAGCGCTACCAATGGCCGGGAACCACGTTGTCGAGGATCCCATTCGGCATCTTCACCGATGAGGAGGTCTATCAGGAGGAGCAGTCGCGGATCTTTCGCGGCCGAACCTGGTCCTATCTGTGCCTCGAGGCGGAGATACCGGCGCCCGGCGACTTCCGCACGACCTTCATCGGTGATACGCCGATCGTCGTCAATCGGGCGCGTGACGGAGCGCTCCATGCCTTTGTCAACCGGTGCGCCCATCGTGGAGCGACGGTCCGGCGTGAGGCCTGCGGCAATGCGAATGAGCACGTGTGCTGCTATCACCAATGGTGCTATGACCAGACTGGCAAGTTGACGGGCGTGCCTTTTAAGCGCGGCGTCAAAGGGCGCGGCGGTTTTCCCCGTGAGGCGATGAACGAGGAAATCCGGCTCACGCCGATGCGAGTCGAGAGCTACCGAGGTGCAGTCTTCGGTACCTTTGCGGCGGACATGATGCCGCTCACCGAGTACCTCGATCCGCAGTTCACGGGACATCTCGATCGACTGCTCGCCCGACCCCTCAGGATCCTCGGCTATCAGCGCCAGCGGATCCGGGGTAACTGGAAGCTCTACAGCGAGAACGTACGTGACCCTTATCACGGCGGACTGTTGCATCTTTTCCAGGTGACCTTCGGCATTTATCGCAATACCCAGCAAGGTGGGACGCGCATCAGCGCGCTCAAGGGCAGCAACATCTCCTACAGCATCCAGGGGACCGATCAGCTCGATGCACGTAGTGCCCATGCCGATGTCGGGACCTACCGCGAGGGCTTCAGCCTCCAGTGCCCGGAGCTCCTCGCCTACCGGGACGAGTTCAAGGACGGTTGTGGCCTGTCCATCATGTCGGTCTTTCCGAATGCTGTGTTGCACCAGATCGGTAATAGCCTCGCCACCCGCCAGATTCGTCCCAAGGGTGTGCATGAGTTCGAGCTTTATTGGACTTATTACGGCTATCAGGATGATTCACCGGAGATGGCGGAGCATCGACTCGATCAGGCCAATCTGGCGGGGCCGGCCGGCCTCGTCTCGATGGAAGACGGGGAAGCGATCGAATTGGTGCACCGGAGCATCCTGGCCGAGCGTGATCAGCATTCGTTTGTCGCGATGGGAGCCGATGAACCGATTGAAACCAGTACGATTCTGGTGAGTGAGATCCCGATCAGGGGCTTCTGGACCCAATACACCTCGACCATGGGTATCCGGACGGGGGCGACGGCATGAGCAACCGAATCGAGCTCCAGCTTCATGTCCTGGACCTCTACAGCCGCTATGTTCGCGCGATCGATGACGCCCGATTCGACGACTGGTTGGCGCTCTTTGATGCTGAGTGCGCTTACCATGTGATCCCCCTCGAGAACAGCCGACGGCAGATGGAGCTGCCGATCATCCGCTGCCGCAATCGGGCCATGCTGACCGACCGGATCGTCTCCCTCCAGCAGGCCAATATTTACAACATTCATACCGACCGTCACTTCGTCAGCAACGTGCAGGTGGTCGATACGGGTCCCGACGGTCTCCGTACGGAAGCGGATTTCGTCATCTACCAGACCGATCAGGAAGGCGAGAGTCGATTGTTCTGCACCGGCCGATATCGCAGCTGGCTGGTCGGTCCGCCCGACCAACTGCGGATTCGTGAACAGCGCGTCACGATCGATACCGCCTCGGTGCCCACGCTGATTGCGACACCGCTCTGATCCCTAGCCTTGGATCAACTTCACCGGACTCGACCGTATGCAAAAGCCTGTTCCAACGTCCTTTGAGCCCGAGCATGAATCGGGTTGGGAGCCGATCGGCCCGTCAGAAGACTTCATCGAGGCCGAACCCTGGCCGGTGCCGTTGAAGGGCAAGCCCGTGATGATCATTCGCTTTGCCGGTCGTCTGTACGGGCTGTCGGATCGTTGCACGCACGGCGAGGCTCGGCTGTCTGATGGTTGGGTAGAAGATGGTTGGGTCGAGTGCCCGCTCCACCAGGGACGGTTTGCCCTCGAGGATGGCCGGCCGCTCTGCGAACCGGTCACTGAAGGGGTTCGCTGTGTCCGTGTGATCGAGCGTGACGGGCAGGTCTGGGCCTGCGCTTCCGATCTCGACGCCGGTCCGCGCTCATCCGAGGAGTGAATCGATGATTGCCTATCCGTTGACGATTGATGGTCTGCAGACCCGCATCCTCGAGGCGGGTGAGGGCGATCGCCACCTCTTTTTCATTCATGGGCTTGGTGCCCGGGCCGATCGGTGGGCGAAAACAATCGAGCGATTTGCCCAGGCCGGTTACCACTGCATCGCCCTGGATCTGCCCGGTCATGGGTTCGCGGACAAAGGGCCTGCTAGGGCTTATTCGGTACCGGCCTTTGCAGAGTATTGCTCGCAAGTGCTCAAGTCGCTTGGCGTTGAGCGGGTGGCGTTGGTTGGGACTTCGTTGGGCGGTCACATTGCCGCGACGCTGAGCCTTCGGCGCGAGCAGGTGGTGCTGGGCCTGTCGATGGTTGGTGCGGTGGGCATCGCGCCG
>CAZAVT010000089.1:0-8069 GCA_964488395.1 uncultured Burkholderiaceae bacterium
TCCATGTGGCCGCCGATTGTTGGCGGCGAGACCGGGTCGACAGGCCCAGTCTCGTATACCGGGCGATCTGCTGGGCCATCTGGGTCAGCAGTCCTTCCAAACGTCGATTGCCGGCGCTCGAGATGATCAGGAGTGCCATCTCGCCCGACAGGCGCGCATGCAGGCCTGCGGCATTCGGATGTCCATCATCGAGCGCCTGCCCCATTTTTGCGTGCAGTCGAGTGAGCGCCTGCAACTCCCGGTCACTGCGACGTCGTGCGCAAAGCCCCATCGCGAGTCCGAGCAGGACCGCACGGACCTGATAGATTTCGATCAGCTCATCAGGCGTCAACCGCGTAACCGAGGCTCCGCGATGGGCCTCGATCCGAACGACGCCGTCACGCTCCAGGATACGGAGGGCTTCACGGATCGAGCTGCGACTGACGCTCAGCTCGGCCGCGAGTGCCACCTCTCTCAGGCTCGCGCCGGGCTCATAGCTTCCATCCAGCACACGGCCCGCAATGATCTGCGCGACCCGGTTTGCGGTGGTCTCCCGATCCTTCATGGTTGGCATGGCCGCTGGAACCCGGCCTCAGCCCAGATTCATGACGACCCCAGAGATCTGGCTCGCCCGGGGGGAGCAGAGGTAGACGATCGCGTCGGCGACCTGCTCGGGATCGATCGGACGGGTGAAGATGCCTTCTGCGATCAGGCGCTCAATCTGATTCGGGTCGCCATAGCGCTGCTCGGCGGCGCCGCGTAGTACTTTCTCGATCCGATCGGTGCGGGTCGACGGTGGATGCACCCCGATCACGCGAACGCCGTGGCGATGGGCATCGGCGCCGAGGCCCTTGGTGAATGAGGCCAGGGCCGAATTGGCCGCCGAGCCGCAGATGTAGTCAAATGTGGCTCGCTCCGCAGCCAAGCCGATCACGTTCATGATGACGCCATCGCCTCGATCGCTCATCGCGCGAAAGACTTCGCGCGACAGGTTGATGTAGCCGAACAGCTTCAACTCCCAGGCGTGGCGCCAGGCCTGCTCATCGAGCTTGAGTACCGAGCCTGCAGGGATGTCGCCGGCGTTGTTGACGAGGATGTCGACTTTGCCGGCCGCAGCGGCAGCAGTCTTGAGCTGCGTAGGATCACGCAGGTCGAGTGCGAGCGTGCTCACCTTCACGCCATGGCGGGCACGCACCGTCGAGGCGGTCTGCTCAAGTAGCTCCGCGTTTCTTGCGAGGAGCACCAGATCGGCGCCTTCCTCGGCAAAGGAATGGGCGCAGGCTGCACCGATCCCCTTGGATCCGCCGGTGATCAGCACGGTTTTGCCCGCAAGTTTCAGATCCATGATGTCGCACTCCGATTGTGGTGGCTCGATGGCTCAACGACGATCCACGAAGCGGCTCGCCTTGGTTTGTGAGTCCGGGTCGTAGAGCTCGCGCCCGGTCGCGAACTCGACCCGGGGAGTGATCCGCGTGGCGGCGCGGGCCTGGTCAATTGCCCGCGTTGCGACCGCCTCGCCGCGAGCCGCAGCAGCATTTCATCCATCGAATAGGGGTCCGAAGGGTCGGCTCGCCGGATCACGACCTGAAACTCGTCGAGATCGGGTACGCCCTGCAGCGCTTCCAGCAAGGCCGCCGGATTGATCAGCATGCCCTTGACCTTGACCAGGTCCTTGGTGCGAACGATCGGTCCGATGATGCGGTCACCGTGGCGACCGCAGTGAGGGCAAGGGCCGCGCTCGATCGAGGCGGTATCGCCGACCAGGAATCGGAGGAGGACCGTTCCGCGCCGGTTCAGATGCGTGACGGCGAGCGCGCCGCGCTCGCCGTCGGGCAGTCGACGGCCGGTCTGCGGATCGACGATCTCGTGAAACTGGATCTCGGGGGCCGGGTTATGCCAGCCGCTGTCTTCGGTGCACTGGGCAAATGCGCCGAGTTCGGTCGACCCGTAGCGGTCGAAAACCAGCGACTGCCGAGCGCCGAGGCTGCGCATCAGGCGGCGCAATTCGTCGCGCAGGGCCGGTGAGGAGGCCTCACCGGTGATCACGCACATCCGCAGTGACCTGAAATCGGCCCCTTTCTCATGAGCGCGCATCAGGACCCTTCGCACAAAGCTCGGTACCCCCCAGAGTAGGGTGGCCCGTCGCTCGGCAATGGCCCGCACCGCGTCCTCGAGCGAGCGCTGCACGCCAAATTCGCCGAGGCGAGCCCCCGGCAAGGCCGCAAAGATCGTCGCGCCCGCTGCGTAGGCGTTGGTCGCAGAGCGCACGAACGCCCCCATGGGTGCCGCGGTGAGCGGGAACACATTGGCGATGACGTCGTCGCTGCGGATTCCGGCGATTTCGGCGACCCGCTGTGACTGCATGAGGTAGGCGTGGTAGTCGTGCGTCGTGTTGTAGACCGGTGTCGGCTCAGCGCTCGTGCCGGTGGTGTAGAGCACCTCCCATAGGACCCGTTCCTCCAGCGGCAAGTCGGGCAGTCGCAGGCGGAAGTCCTCGGGCGTGGCCATCATGGCAGCCTTGGGCGTGAGCGGCAGCCGTTCGAGATCCTCGATGCCGTGCACAGCCGAAAGGTCGACGCCGTTGTCCTGCCATTGGCGGCGGTAGTAGGGGTGGCCGCGCTCGCAAAGTGACAGCATCCTGCGCAGCTGCCGCGACTGGAAATCCTCGATCTCGACCTGCGGTCGTCGCAGACAGTCGGGAAGGACAGCCGGGCTGTGACTCATGCGCGATGCCTTGCAGTCATGACGGCTGACAGGCGATCAGTGCGATCTTGTCGTTGCAGAACACTTCCTGGTTCTCCTGATTGAGGACGTGATCGCGGAAGGTGATCAGGCCGACGCCCGGACGGGAGGTCAGTCGCTTGCTCACCACTTCGACGTCGGTCCTGATCGTGTCGCCTGGGCGAACTGGCCTCAGGAAGCGGGCGTTTTCGATGGCCAGCAGGCCGCGCACGCTCTCGGAAAAGAGCTGCCCGGTCATGGCCGTCGAAAACGACATGATCAAGTGACTCGGGCAGATCAGTCCGCCAAAGCCGGTTCGCTCGCCGGTTGCCCCGTCCAGAAACAAGGGCACCTCGTAGCCGACCAACCGGCAGAATGCCAGGTGGTCATCGAGCGTGATCAGCCGCTCGCGGGTCGGATAGCGCTGGCCGACCTCGAACGCTTCGAACCACCGACTCTTCGGAACCATCGCAGCAGCGCTCGACTCAGCCACGACGGTCGCGCAAGACCGCCATGCCTGAGATTTCGATCAGCGCGTCCTTGCGTAGCAAACCCGATACCAGTACGCCCGTCGCAGTGGGCATCGCGCCGCGCAGGAATTCGCGCCTGACGGCGGCGGTTCCCTTGTAATTCTCCGTGGTGGTGAAAAAGTCGTGGGTTTGCACCAGATCCGCGCAACTGCCGCCCATCTCATTGAGCAGCACCTCGAACTTGCGGAAGATCTGCCGGGTCTGCTCGACAATGTCGCCGGGCGCCGTGATCCGACCGCTGTCATCGGTTCCTGTGGTGCCCGATAGCCAGACCAGGTTGCCGACCCGCAGCGCCGGGGCGTAGGTGTAATGGGCGGGCCAGGGTTTGCCAGCGGTGAAGATTTCGCGATCGTCGCTCAAGTCTGGGCTCCTTGCGAGGGGGAATGGGCGCCGGATGCGACGATCCGACGATAGACGTGAATGCCACTGAGCAGAACCTCGTCCCGCTGATTGAGTAGCGAGGTGGCGAAGCGGTAAAACCAGCGATGCTCCTCCTGCCAGATCCTTTCCAGCACGAAACGCGGTCGGATCGTATCGCCAACCACGGCTGGACGCTTGAAGCTGCAGCCTTGCTCGACGAAGACAAAGCCATCGAGGCGCTCGCGCAGGCTCGAGGCGCCGAGTGCGGTCATCGACGCCAGCAGCAGGCCGTGAGCGAGCGGCTTGCCGAATCGGGTCTGCCGTGCGTATTCGACATCGTAATGGATCGGATGGGTATCGCCAGTGATGCCCGAAAAAAGCAGGAAGTGGGCGTCGGTCAGGGTCTTCGATGGTCCATCAAAGGCAAGCCCCTGGGTCAATTCGTGGGATGAATCCATAAGCTCCTCATCAGGAATTGGGCCATCGCGCGCGCCATCTGCGCAGGGTCGAGGGGGCCTTCCGGCTGGTACCACCGGGGCATCCAGTTGACCGCACCCAGCAGGCTGAGGCTCGCGATCTTGGGATCGTCGCAGCGGTAAACGCCGCGGGCAACGCCGAAGACAATCAGATCGCGAACGCCGGCCTCGAACTCATCGCGCCGGGCAATGTAGTGGCGGCGCTGAGCGACGCTCAGCGCGTCCAGATCGGCCAGCAGCACGCCACCGAAAGGGCTGCCCGCCATGCCCTCGATGTGCGCAATCAGCAGCTCATGCAGCGGGTCATCGAGTTGCTCGCGCTCGGTCTGGACCCGCTCCAGAGCTTGCAGGCTCTGAGCCATGCAACGCATGTGACACTGGTAAAGGATGTCCTGCTTGTCCCGGAAGTAGTAATACAGGTTGCCCTTGGTGATGCCCAGGGCCTCGGCGATGTCGCTCATGGTGAGGCTTGAGACCCGCGAATCACGCAGGAGCGTTCCGACGCAGTGCAGGATCGCGTCTCGGCGCGAGCGTTTGCTGCCGCTGCGGCCGACCCAGGGCCGCAGCACACCGACCGGCGCGGGCCGCGAGCTTGTTGGGGCAGTATTTGACTTCATGGTCAAAATCATACTAGCTTTATTCTCATCTGACGTTCCCGACTGATTGCTGGAGAAATTCGATGCGTCCAAAAGCCGTTGCGGCGCGCGCGCGCCGCCTGTTTGCAAGTGCCTGCCTCGTCCTGGCAGCACCGTTCATCATGGGAAAGGCCAGTGCGCAGACTTACCCCGACCGGCCCATCCGGATCGTCAACACGTTCCCGGCAGGCGGCTCAGGCGATCAGGTGATCCGCGCCGTCTTCGGTCGCGTGACTCAGAACATCGGCCAGAACTACATCGTCGATACCCGTGCGGGCGCTTCGGGTGCGATCGGGACCACGCATGTCGCTCGCTCTGCTCCTGACGGCTACACTCTGGTATTGGGCACCGCGAGCACCTTTGGGACCAATTCGGCCACCCAAAAGGGCCTTGCCTATGATCCGGTCGCCGATTTCACGCCGGTCATCATGATGGCCGACACGCCTTATTTCCTGCTGGTGCATCCGTCGGTCCCGGCCAAGGATTTTCAGGAATTCCTCGCCTACGCCAATGCCCAGCGTGGCAAGCTCAATTTCGGGTCGTTCGGGCTGGGCAGTTCGAATCACCTGGCCTTCGAGTTGCTGAAAGACGCCACCCGGATGGATATCGTGCACGTCCCCTACAAGGGTGGTGCACCACTGATCACCGCGCTGCTCGCGGGCGAGGTGCAGGCGTCGATGGATGTCTACGCCACCGCAGCGCCTCACGTGCGCGCCGGAAAGTTCCGCGTGCTCGGTGTGGCGGACCGTCGCCGATCGCCGCTGATGCCCGAGGTGCCTACCCTGGCTGAGCAGGGTCACCCGGTGGTGGGGGGGACCTTTTTCGCGCTGCTGGGACCCGCCAAGATGCCCCCTTCGATCGTCGATTTCCTGAACCGGGAGGTCAATAAGGCGCTGGGTGATGCCGAGGTCCTCGAGCGCCTCAAGTCCCTCGGCGTGGTCCCGGTCGGCGGAGCCCCCGACGTGCTCGCAAAGGCAATCGCTGAGGAGGTGGCCAAGTGGGATCGCTTGGTCCGCTCGGCCAGCCTCAAGTTCGACTAACCGGTCCGGCGGGCGCCGACTTCAGAGCTTGGCCAGACCCAGGGTGGTCAGGATCGCCTTCGTCTCGCCATAGGCGGCATCAAGTTCCTGACGGGTCTGCGCCGCGTCGAGATAACGGGGCTCCCATTGCCGTTGCTCGACAAAGCTCTTCCACTCGGGGTCGCTGGTCACCACCTTGAAGAAGTTGTCCCAATAGCGCAGCGCGCTCGCCGGGATCCCTTTGGACGTCATCACACCCTGAGCGCTGTTATAAACCGCATCGGCCAGGCCCAACTCTCGCCAGGTGGGGATCGCTGCGAAGTCGCCGCCCAGCCGGCTGGGCGAGGCCACCGCGAGCACGCGGATGCGACCGGCTTTCATCTGGGTGATGAGATTGGGCGTGGTCGAGGCGACGATGTCGAGGTGCCCGCCGAGCATGTTGGTCAGGGACTCCTGTGAGGACTTGAAGGGAACCACCGTGACCCTGCTGATCTCCACGCCTGCGGCGGCGAGCGGCTTGGCCGCGCCGACGTGGATGTGGTTACCCAGAGAGGTCGCCACGCCGATCGACAGACTGGTAGGGTCCTTCTTGAACCTCGCGATCAGGTCCTGAGCGTCGCGGATCGGTGACTCGGTCCGCACCGATAGTGTCACGTACTCGCCGAACAGCATCGCCAGTGGTGTGTAGTCCTGATGACCCACCGGGAGCTGGCCGATGATGTGGTTGGTGAGCAGCGAGTAGGTGATGACGGTCAGGTAATGCGGGTCGCCCGGGTTCTGATCCAGCGGTGCCAGTGCGATCCGGCCTGCCCCTCCTGCCTTGTTTTCGATCAGCATCGGTTTGTCGATCAGGTTGCGCCGCTCGGCGATGCTCTTGATCATGCGGGCTGCCTGATCGAGTGCGCCGCCAGGCCCCGCCGGTACCGTATAGACCACTGGTTTCGTCGGCTTCCAGTCCTGCGCGTGAGCCAGCGATCCAAGCGCCATCGCGCCGATCGCGGCGAATGCGGCCATCCACGTCGTTCGCATCAAGATTCCAGGCATGGTTTGACTCCTTCGTCGATTGAAGCTCACACACCGGACCTCGTGCCCCTGCCGTTGTTCCCAGTGCTGCCACCCGGCAGTGTAGGAAGCCTGGGGGCCGCTGTAAATCGACCTTGCCGCGTGATGCACGCTCGCGCCACGGTAATCACGTGAGCGGAACTGGCGATATGCGATCTGGTCTGGGGCTGGCTATCATCAACCGGGTCAGGCATTGATCGGACTCCCTGTAGGCACCTTGGAAGACCCTCCCCATGACGATGAAGACCTCTGATTCCTCCGGCACCTCAACGCATGAGGCTACGACGGGCTTTGCACGCCAAGGTGACCCCGGCGCGGGGTTCGAGGGTCGGATTGGTCGAACACTCGCTGAGTCGATGCCGCACTGGCGCTGCGCGCCGCAGGCCCCGGCAGGGGCTCCCAACCTGGTCGTGATCCTGCTCGATGACCTGGGCTTCTCTGATTTCGGCTGCTTCGGCGGTGAGATCGATACACCGAGCGTCGATGCGCTCGCCGCAGGGGGGTTGCGGTACGCGAACTACACGACGGTCCCGATGTGTACGCCAGCCCGGGCTGCTCTGCTGACCGGAAAAAATCCACACAGCGTGGGCTGTGGCTGGCTCACCCACAACGATCCAGGCTATCCGGGCTACAAGGGCGAAATGAGTCTGGATGCGCCCACCCTCGCCGAGGTGCTGAGGGCGGGCGGGTGGTCGACGTTTGCCGCCGGCAAGTGGCACAACACCTACGATCAGAACGCGCACATGGGCGGGGACACACGGTCCTGGCCGCTGCAGCGTGGTTTTGATCGCTTCTACGGGTTCATGGGGGCCGAAACGAGTTACTTTCATCCGGAGCGGATGATGGAGGGCAATCAGCAGAGTACGGTCGACCAGTATCCGCCGGGTTACTATGCCCCGGACGACTACACGGCGCGTGCGCTCGCCTGGCTGGCCGAGCAGCGGGCGAGCGCTCCTGATAAGCCCTTCTTTCTCTATCTCGCCTTCCAGACACCCCATGCGCCCCTGCAGGCGCCTGCCGAGGACATCCGACGGATGCGCGGCCGATTTGACGCCGGCTGGGACCGCTTGCGCGCGCAGCGACTGCAGCGCCAGCGGGCGCTGGGCGTGATCCCCGAGGCCGCAACGCTGCCACCGCTCAACCCCAATGTACCCCACTGGGACAGCCTCACGCCCGACGAGCAGCGGTGGCAGGCGCGTTGCATGGAAGTCTACGCAGCCGCGGTCAGCAACGCCGACGCGAATATCGGTCGCCTGGTGGCCTTCCTCAAGGCGAGCGGCAGCTTTG
>CAZAVT010000089.1:8079-11506 GCA_964488395.1 uncultured Burkholderiaceae bacterium
CAATACCCTGATCCTGATCACCTCCGACAATGGAGCGAACGCGGTGGGCGGTCCCCAGGGGCTGCTCAATCTCCAGGACCATCGTGCCGGGATGCCCGAGCGGCCCGAGGTGCGGCGACAACTGCTCGAGGAGGATCGGGTGGGCGCCCATGACACCTGGCTCGCCTATCCCACCGGCTGGACCCAACTCAGCAACACGCCTTACCGATACTACAAACGCACACCGATGGCAGGTGGGATCCGGGTGCCACTGATCGCGTCCTGGCCAGCGGGCATGGGCGCCGGGTCGGCGGGTCAGGTGCGCCCGCAATGGGTCCATGTGACCGATATCCTGCCCACCGTGCTGGAGCTGACAGGCGCGGTCCGTCCCGAGGTCTTCAACGGTTGTCGCACCCGGCCGGTCGATGGCGTGAGCTTTGCCCAGTCCCTGCGCGACGCGCAGGCGCCTACCCGCCGGGACCGCCAGTACTATGAGCTCGCCGGCAATCGGGGGTATGTCGAGGGTCGCTGGAAAATCGTCTCGCTTCAGGTGCCGCGTCAGCGCCTCAAGGACCAGTGGATGTTGTTTGACATCGTTGCCGACCCCAGCGAGACGAGCGACCTGGCGGCCGAGCAGCCCGACGTGCTCGCTCGCATGGTCCGTGCCTTCGAGGCGCAGGCCGGTGCCAACTACGTCTATCCGATCGACACTCGCGACGAGCAGCGAACGGTCATGGTTCCGCCCTATCTGGCGAAACGGATCGATTCGCCGCGTGATTTCCTGCGCGGTGCGGCAGCGATCCCGACGATGGTGATGGGACCCCTGGTTGCCGGTGACCGCAGCTATCGGCTGACGGCCCGCTTCGAATGGCAGCCTGGCGACGAGGGCGTGATCTATGCGATGGGCGATCGATTCGCTGGCACGACCCTCTACGTGCTCGCTGATCAATTGTGGTACGTCCATCAGTGGTGGTTTCGGCCGACCGAGGTTTCCCCGATTGCGTTGCATCCTGGCGCCCAGTTTTTCGAGCTCGATTACCGAGCGCTCGGTGACCGGCGCGGGGCGGGGACGTTGCGTCTGAATGGTGAAGAGGTCGGACACGCCCTGGATCTGTCGCCCACCCTGGTCCGCTTGCCCTCGGGAGGGCTCAGCATCGGGCTGTCGAGGCGTCAGGCGGTGAGTGAACGCTACGAGGGTCGCGGCCGGTTTAGCTACACCGGGCGCATCGATGGCCTGCGGATCGAGCCGGGGCCGAAGGCGCCAGACTCCCAGGTGATCACCGACGAAGCCCTGGCGCAGTCGATTCTGCGGCAGGGCGGATCACTGGGCTAGGTCTGGCCGGGTTGAAGCCTCGACGCGTCGCTCGGGACTCAGTCCTGCCACTCGATCGGGATCAAGCTGCTGTAGTGATCGGTCCAAAGCGGGATCCCGGGCAGATCGAGGGTTTCGTAACCGGTCACCCGACCATCGGGGCCGACGATCGGGCGACTGACCGATGGGTATTTCTCAATGAAGCTCGCGTCATGCGTCATCACGAACCAGAGGTTGTCGCGAACGTAGCGTTCGTTCATCCGATGTTGATACTTGTGCCGGAATGACAGGCCCAGCTGCTCGGCCTGGGCCTTCACAACCGGGTAGAGGTTGAGGTAGGCATTCGTGATGTTGATGGCGATCAGGCCATCAGGCTTGAGGCGAGCGCGATAGCTCGCAAAGGCTTCTCGGGTCAGGAGGTGAACCGGAACCGATCCGCCGCTGAAGGCGTCGAGCACGATCAGGTCGTACAGGGTCCCGTCGTTCATCTGTTCGAGCTTGAGTCGGGCGTCACCGACGAAACTGCGTTGCTCGCGAGCCTGGCAATGGTCGAGATTGTCGAACCATCGCCGCGCGACACGGACCACTTCGGGATTGATCTCGAAGTAGTCGAACTGATCGTCCTTGCGACAGTAGGTGGCCAGGGTCCCGGCGCCCAGACCAATCAGCGCCACTCTCGCCGACGGCTGTCGCTGATGCAGATAAGTGAACGCATCGCCCACGCCGCTGTCGCGCGCATAGTAGGTCGACGGCTCGTGCTTGAGCCGAGGGTCGAGATATTGGATCCCGTGGGTGATCTGGCCGCTGTAAAAGATCCGGTGATCGCGTTGTGGATCGGCCGCGAAGCGGCGCTCCTTGACGGCGACTACGCCATAGAAATTGCGCGACTGGTCGAGTGGTGTGTCGGTCGCGCCGGACGAGTAGGACACCCGGCCGCGCAAGGGGTTGTCCCACCAGAAAGCGCAGGCGGCAAGCGTTGCGATGATCAGCCAAGCGGTGACCGAGGCTTGGCCAAACCGGGCACGCCGCTCGCGCTCGAGCACGGCGCCGGCGAGTAGGGCTGCGCCCGCCAGCATCAGCGGCCACTCATGGTAATCGTTGAACAAGTGGGTCGCGAACAGCGCGACAAAGAGGCCGCCGCAGGCACCGCCCAGCGACATCCAGAGATAGAACTCGGTGAGGTAGGCTGTGTTGGAGGGTCGCCGGCGATAGAGCTCGCCATGACACACCATGCAGATGAGGAAGAGCGCGAGGTAGTGGATCCACCGCAGGGCGCTGATCCCATAGCTCCAGTGCTGACCGAAGAACCCGGGGATCTCCGCGCGACCAGCGACAAACAACACGCCCGCCAGGCAAAGTGCAGCCGTTACTGCGGGGCGGTACCAGCGGGGGTTGTCGAACGTGAGGATGAAGCTCAGCAGGTAGATCGAGAGCGTGGCGATCCAGACTCGCGGCTCCGGTGCGATGTCGTGACTCAAGTGATCGGTGACCGCAATGAAGGCGAGCGAGGCGAGTGCCGGCAGGAGCAGCCACGCGAGCCGCTGCCGGGGGACCGGCCGCTCAGTCGAGACTCGAGTGGCGAGAGGGTCAGCCGCTGCGCTGCCGCTCGCCCCGGTGCCACGACGCAGTACGATGATCGCAATCCATGCACAGAGCAGCGCGAACAGCCAGAAACCCCAGGTCCAGAAGCCGCCGATTTCGGGCAAGGTCAGGTAAGGCTCGAACAGATAGGGAAAGGACAGCAGCGCTAGAAACGATCCGACGTTCGAAAGCGCGTAGAGACGATAGACCGACTGTGAACCCAGCAGCCCCGCGTACCAGTGCTGGAGCAGCGGTCCGGTGGTGGCCAGGCAGAAGTAGGGCAGGCCGACGCTCGCTGCGAGGATCAGCAGGATGGCTGGCACGGGCGCCTCGTCGCCCATGGGCTTGAGTCCGGGGCCGGGCAGCACGAACCAGGCAAGAACGGCAGCACAAAGGAGCAACACCAGGTGCAGCAGGGGCTGCCGGGACGGCGCGACATGCCGGCCGACCAGGTGCGAGTAGACATAGCCACCGAACAAGGTCGTCTGGAAAAAAAGCATTGCGGTTGTCCACACCGCCGGGCTGCCGCCAAACCAGGGCAAGATGAACTTGCTG
>CAZAVT010000090.1:0-4146 GCA_964488395.1 uncultured Burkholderiaceae bacterium
GCAGGCGATTCGATGTGCGACGATCAACAATGCCTATCGGCTGCGTCGTGATGACCTGGGCTGGGTGGCTGCCGGCCGGCGAGCCGATCTGATCGTGCTGACGGATCTGCAGGAACTGCAGGTCGAGCAGGTTTATGCGAATGGACGGCTGGTCGCGAGCGCAGGCCGCATGACCGAGACGATCCGCCCGACGCTGCAGGTGCTACCCACCCGGACGATGAAGCTTGCCGAGTTGTCGCCGGCCGATTTCGCCGTCCGAGTGCCTGAGGTCGATCACGGTCGTGCGGTGGTGCGCGCGATCCGAGGGGCACGATTCACCGAGTGGTCGGAGGTTGAGGTCGAGGTGGTCGAGCGCGTGGCGGTGGTGCCACCCGACCTTTCGCTGATGACGGTCGTGCATCGGCATGGGCGCTCCTCATTGGGCCCGCAGACCGCGCTGATCGAGGGCTGGGGCCGCTGGCAGGGGGCCTACGCGACCTCGTATGCCCATGACTCCCACAATCTGGTCGTCTACGGTGCTGATCCGCTCGACATGGCTCTGGCGGCCAACACGGTGATTCGCATGGGTGGCGGCGGGGCGGTGGTTCGCAATCAGGAGGTGATCGCGAGCACGGCCTTTCCGGTCGCGGGGCTGCTCTCTGCGGCCGAGCCCGTGCAGGTGGCTCGGGAGCATCGATCGCTCGTCGACGCGGCGGGTCAGGTCGTCGAGTGGCAGGCACCTTACCGGACCTTCAAGGCCTTGTCGGGTCAGTGTCTCGCGTGCAATGCGGGGCCCCACCTGACCGACCTGGGGCTCACCGACGGCAGCACCCGGGAGATTCTGAAGCCTTTCGTCCGCCTGCCGGTGAGCGGTGGCGAGCGGCGCAGTCGATGAGGCGTGTCATCGCGCCGCCAACAGGGAGACAGCATGAGCACGAGCAGTCCTCAACGTACCAGTGAATTCGACTACGACATGATCGTGATCGGCTCCGGGCCTTCGGGACAGCGGGCCGCCATTCAGGCGGCTAAGCTCGGCAAGCGAGTGGCCGTCATCGAGCGCTCCAGAGCGGTCGGGGGGGTCTGCGCCAACACCGGGACGATTCCTTCCAAGACTTTTCGCGAAGCGGTCATGCACCTGTCGGGCTTTCGCGAACGGGGCATCTATGGATCTTCCTATCGGGTCAAGCAGGACATCTCGATCGATGATCTCCTTTACCGGGTGCAGCAGGTGGTGCGCTCCGAAATCGACGTGATCCGCAATCAGATGACCCGCAATCGGGTCGAATTGATCGAGTCGACGGCAACCTTCATCGACCCGCATACGCTGGAGCTGACCTCGGCTGGCGGTCATGGTCGCCGGCAGATCAGCGCCGAACGAATCGTGATTGCCTGCGGCACCGAGGCCGCTCGCGACCCCCATATCCCCTTCGATGGACAGCGGGTGTTCACGAGCGATGATGTGCTCGGGCTCGAGTTTCTGCCGCGTTCGATCATCGTGGTGGGCGCGGGTGTGATTGGCGTCGAGTACGCGACGATGTTCGCGGCGCTCGGCGTGCGGGTAACCATCGTCGACAAGCGGCCTGTGCTGCTGCCCTTCCTGGATCACGAGATCTCAGCCGCGCTCACCTACGTGGTTCAGCAAAGTAATGTGACCATGCGCTTGGGTGAGGAAGTCGCCGAGATCCACCTGCTGAGCGGGGTCACCAAGCCGGTCGAGGTGCGGCTGAAGAGCGGCAAGGTGCTGCATGCAGAGGCGGCGCTCTATTCGATCGGGCGAAGCGGCGCAACCGAGCGGCTGGGTCTGGAGCGGGCCGGTGTCAACCGAGATGACCGTCACCGTATCCCGGTCAACGAGCATTTTCAGAGCAACGTCGAGCACATCTATGCGGTGGGAGATGTCATCGGCTTTCCTTCGCTCGCCTCGACGTCCTATGAGCAGGGTCGTGCCGCAGCGCGCCATGCCTTTGGGCTGCGGGTCGATCACGAGGGCGGGATCGGGCTGTTCCCGTATGGCATCTATACCGTTCCGGAGATCTCGACCATCGGCAAGAACGAGGACGAGCTCACTGCGGCCGGTATTCCCTACGAGATCGGCAAGGCCAACTACCGCGAGATCTCCCGCGGCCAGATCATTGGGGATCGGACTGGGATGCTCAAGATCATCTTCAGTCCGGATACGCGTGAACTGCTGGGCGTGCATATCATGGGCGAGGGTGCGAGCGAATTGATCCATATCGGGCAGACGCTGATGGCCCACAACGGTCGGATCGACTACCTGGCCGATGCGGTGTTCAATTTTCCGACGCTGGCCGAGTGTTACAAGACCGCGGCGCTCGATGGCCTGAACCGACTTTCGGTCTGATGGGAGCCCTGGGATGAGACGCCTTTTCAATGCCGGTCTGACCGTTCTCTTCGGGCTCTTCGCCTGGGCTAGCGCGCAGGCGGCGTGGCCTGACAAGCCGGTGCGGATCATCGTGGCGTTTGCACCAGGGAGCTCGACCGATATCGTCGCCCGGTCCCTGGGCGAACAGCTTTCGGCGCAGCTTGGCCGTCCGGTGATCATCGAGAACAAGCCTGGCGCGGGCGGCAATATTGCGACCCAGCAGGTGATGAATGCGCCGCCGGATGGTTATCAATGGCTTTTTCACAGCGTGGCCTATTCGGTCAATCCGTCGCTGTTCAGCAACGCGGGCTACGACGCCCTGCGCGACCTGCAGCCGGTCGCGATGGCCGCCGTCACGCCCAACCTCCTCTACGTCCATCCCGACGTCAAGGCGCAGACGCTGGCTGAGCTGATCGAGCTCGCTCGCAACGGCAAGCTGGCCTACGCGTCCTCGGGTAACGGGACCACCACGCACCTGGGCGCTGAGCTGTTGTTTCGCGGTCTGGCCAAGGTTGATGTGACCCATGTGCCGCATCAGCCTGCAGCGGCGACCCTGGCGGTCGTGAGCGGGCATGTGCCGATTGCCAGCACCTCGATGCCGCCTGCGGTGCCGCATGCCAAGGCGGGGCGGGTCCGTCCGATCGCGGTGATGTCTCTTCAGCGCAGTGCAACGCTGCCGGAGGTGCCAACGGTGGCGGAGCTCGGTTATCCGGGCTTCGAGGCGAGCACGTGGTTTGCCCTGTTTGCGCCCGTCAAGACTCCGACCGAGATTCTCGATCGACTCAACCTCGAGCTGAACAAGGCGCTCGAGGCGGCTCCGGTCCAGGAGCGCTTTGGCGCCCTTTCGTTGGAGGCGCAACCCATGGATCGCCCCGCGCTGCGGCGCTATCTCGAGTCGGAGGTGGCCAAGTGGGGTAGGGTGGTTCGAGACAATGGCCTGAAGATCGACTGATGTTGGATGGCCGTTATCCAGCGTGTCCTCAGCGGGCGACCCATAGGATCTTCGTATGCGTCATCTGACGCTCGACAACATCACCGCGACCGTCGAGTCGAGTTTCGAAGGGCTCGCCGATCCGAGACAGCGAGACCTTGTGCAGGCCCTCGTCCGAGCCCTGCACGGCTATGCCAAAGAGGTCGCGCTCACGCACGAGGAATGGCGCGCGGTGCTGTCGTTTCTGCACCGGGTCGGCGACCTCTCGAGCGAGGCGCGTAGCGAATTCTCCCTGCTCTCCGATGTCCTCGGCCTGTCGAGCCTGGTCGATCTGCTGGGCTCCGTCCCTCGGGCGACGCCCGGGAGCGTGCTGGGGCCTTTCCACAGTGCTGACTCGCCCTGGCGCGAGCAGCCGGTCAACCTGATTGGCGAGAACCTGGGCGAGCGGGTCCTGTTGCGCGGGCGAGTGCTTGATCGGGCGGGCGAGCCCCTGCCTGAGGCCACAGTCGATTTCTGGCAGAACGCGGCCAATGGTCTCTACTGGCAGGTCGACCCAACCCAGCCGCGCGACAATCTACGTTGCCGTCTGCGGGTGGATCGAATGGGAGGCTTCGAGATCGCGACGATCCGGCCCGTGCCCTATCAGATTCCCACCGATGGTCCGGTCTGGCACCAGCTCGTCCAACCCGCCGGACGCAGTGCCTGGCGACCAGCCCATTTCCATTTGATCGTGGCGGCGCCCGGACACCGTACCCTGGTGACCGAGTTGTTTGATGCTGAAGATCCCTGGCTGGATCGCGATGCGGTGTTCGGAGTGCGGGAGGCGCTGATCGGGCGCTATGAGCTTGAGGAG
>CAZAVT010000090.1:4156-11489 GCA_964488395.1 uncultured Burkholderiaceae bacterium
GCTTGCCGTCGCGGTTGAGGTCGGTCTCCTTCTTGAGGAGGACCCGCGCGCCGCTCAAACGCTCGGCACCGGCGGTTCGACCGTGCCGGTCATGCGGTCCGATTTCAGGCTCGCTGCCCCCTGAAGGGCTCTGTCGCAGCTCGGCGAGAGGCGGGGATGTCCGCCGGGCTCAGCGACCCGCCGCCGGCAGGCTCGTGATCCGTTCGCGAGCAGCGCCAGAGACCGATGAGTCGGGGAATTTCTCGACCAGTTGCTCGAGCGTCCGACGCGCGCTGCGCCGGTCGCCAGCTTCGATCTGCGCGTAGCCTAGGGTCAGGAGGACCTCCGGCAGTCGCGGATGGTCTGGAAAACGCGTGACGACCGTCTGCAGGTTCTCGACCGCCTGTTTGTAGCTTTTCTCCAGGAACTGGATGCTGCCGATCTCGAAGAGGGCCTGCGGGAGGTAGGCGCTGTCGGGATAGTCGACGACGAAGCCGGCGAGCGAGAGCTGGGCGTTGCGAAAATCCTTGGCCGCGAACAAGGCGGTAGCGGCCTCGAAGCGGCGTCGCTCCGCGGGATCAACCTTGGCCGTTCGACCACCGATCTCGACTGTGATGGGCTCGAGGCGGCGCAAACGCTCGTCGATCGCGGTCTGCTGGTCGATCTGGCGACGCTGGGTGGTCGACAGTTCGTTTGCCTGCTCTTCCAGCGTGCCCCGCAGCCGCGCGACCTCCTGGGACAGCTGGTCCAGACGCAGCTGGACTTCGAACTGGCCTCGGATCGTCGCCTCGGCCCGTTCGAGCCGCGCGCTAAGTGCATCGATCCGGGCCTGCAGATCACTGATCTGCGAGCCCTGGGACCGAATCGCGCGACTCTCCTGGGATTCGCCGAAGATCTGCGAATGGCCGGTGTCGGGTCGAATCAAGACACTGCCGGCGACCAGCGCCGAGAGGACCATGAGGCCAGCACGCATGTCCGAGCCCTCGGGTGATTGTCAGACGGAAGATCAGTAAACGATGTCGGCGCGACGGTTTTCGGCGAACGCCCGATCGTCGGTACCACTGGCTTTGGGCCGCTCCTCGCCAAAGCTGACCGCTTCGGCTTGGGTCTCGGGCACGCCCAGCGTGCCAAGTGCACGGCGGACGGCTTCGGCGCGCTTCTGGCCCAGAGCGAGGTTGTACTCGCGACTGCCGCGCTCATCGGTGTTGCCCTGGATCACGATCCGGCGCGAGGGGTTGGCGACCAGGAAGCTGGCATGTGCCTCGAGCACAGGCCGGAATTCTGCTCGGATCTCGAAGCTGTCGAAGTCGAAATAGATGCTGCGGCGCGCGAGCGGGCTCGCGGGATCGTTCAGTGGATCGCGCGAGCCGGAAGCGCTTTCGGAGGCCGAGCCCCCGCGAGCGCCCAGGCCGGCGGACTCGGCGCCGGAGGCATCGCCACGCGCTTCGACCGGCGAGCCCTTGTCTTCGTCGAGCGGTGCCGTGGAACAGGCCGCCATCAGAGAGACGACGGACAGGATGACAGCGCTACGGATGAGGGACTTCATTGGACCTCCGGAGAAAGTGACAGGTGAATTGGATGAGGGGTGATCATGAGCGAGGTACGGCGCGTGCGGCTCGAGACGGCGTGTTGGGGTCACTTCTGGAACGGGCCCCAGGTGGGCTCGCGGATGTCGACGGCCGAGGAACTCAGGCGCAATTTCTGGCGGCCATCCACGGTCGCAGCAATCAGTGAGTCACGGCCTGCCGCTCGGGTCGCATACATCACCCAGCGGCTGTTGGGCGCGAAGCTCGGGGACTCTTCGGCCCCACCATCCGACAGGACCCGCTCGCTACCTGAGGCAATGTCGCGAACCACCACCAGGAAGCGACCGTCTCGCCGCGAGACGTAGGCGAGCGTGCGGCCATCGGGGCTGACGCGTGGGCTCACGTTGTAGGGCGTGCCGAAAGTAACCCGTGTGGCCGCTCCGCCTCCCTGGGCGTCGACGCGGTAAATCTGGGGGGAGCCGCCCCGATCCGAGGTGAAGTAGATGAAGCGTCCGTCGGGGGAGTAGGCTGGCTCGGTATCGATACCGCTGGAACTGGTGAGCCGGACCGGCGGTTGACCGCCAGAGGACGACACGAGATGAATCTGGGTCAAACCCTCGCGAGTGAGCGCCACCGCCAGCGTGGCGCCGTCGGGCGACCAGGACGGTGCACTGTTGCTCCCCCGAAAATTGGCCACCTGGATCCGCTGGCCGTCGAGCAGGCTTTGAACGTACACCACCGGTTTCTTGCTCTCGAACGAAACGTAGGCGAGGCGGTTGCCATCGGGCGACCAGGACGGCGAGATGATCGGTTCGGCCGACGTGAGGATGACAGCCTGGTTGCCGCCATCCCAGTCGGCTACGATCATCCGGTAACGATCGCCTTGTTTGGTGACGAAGGCGATCCGCGTGGCAAAGATGCCCTTGGTTCCGGTGATCCGCTCGTAAATGAGGTCTGAGACGCGGTGCGCACCGAGCCGAACGTCGGTCTCGCCGTCGACCGTCACCTTGCCGTCGATAAACTCGCGCCGCACGGAATCGCTCAGCCGGTAGCGCAGATCGATCTGGCCATTGGCAAAGCGGATCGCCGAGCCGCCCACCACCCAATCAACGCCCAGGCTGCGGGCCGCAGCCGGGTCGATCACCGACGCTTCGGTGATCGAGAGACCACCCGGGTCCACCGCGCGAAAGAGGCCGCTGCCCGCGAGATTGGCTCGGATGATCTGCGCGACCTGCAGGCGGATCCGCGGGTCGGTCTGAAAATCGGCGATCGCGATCGGGGTCAGGGAGGCGCCAACCCCTGACACATCGATGCGCATTTGCGCACCGGCAAGCGTGGTGAGAAGGCCGATCTGGGCGGCAAGAAACCATCGGACAATGCGCGTCATGACGTTGCCGGTCGCAGCCGGCCTCCGGTCTTGTTCCGAACAACCTTACATTATAGAGCAGACTCGTCAATAGGCCCCCATTCCCGGGGCCTATTGACGGTGCCAAGCAGGGATTTGCGCGCAGGCTTTAGCGCGGCGAATGGGCGATGATGACGTCGCCACTCGGGCAGGTGCCATCGGGCTTGCGCGGCCACGGATTGCTCTTGAGGATGCTGCGTTCGGCGGTCGCGTCCCACTTGGGGTCGCCGCTCGTGCGGCGCAGGCGGATCGACTGGGGAACAAAAGAGCAGTCGCGCGCGCTCGATCCCGGTGCGGCCGGCGGACTGGGACCGAAGCGAATGACGAATTCGGCTTCCGGCTTGCCGTCTTCGGGCTTGTAGCCGGTGGTCTCCCGGGTGATCAACGCCTGAATGAGACCGCGCCAGCCGGCGTCAGCCGAGCCGCCGCCGGCCATCGCTGCGCCCGTGGCGCCATCGCCCGAGGCTGTCGTGCCCTGCTGAAGCAGCCGTTGGATCTCGGCCTCGGCTTGCTCTCGTCGCTTGCGTTCGGCCGCTTGCCGCGCGGCGGCCTGCTTCTTCTCTTCCTCTTCCTTACGCTTCTTGTCGGCGGCGGCTTTTTCCTCGGCCGCCTTCTGCTCGGCCGCTTTTTGTTCGGCGAGTTTCTGCTCCGCCGCTTTTTGCTCAGCGGCCTTGCGGTCCTGCTCCTCGCGGCGCTTCTGCTCGGCGAGCTTCTTTTCGTCCTCGGCGCGGCGGCGCTTGTCGTCCTCGGCTTTGCGGCGTTTCTCTTCCTCGACCCTGCGCTTTTCCTCGAGCGCAATATCGGGCTTCACCGGTGGCGGGGTTTCGGCTTTCGGGGGCTCCGGTGGGGGCGGCGGCGTGGGCTCGGGGGGCTTGGGTACAGGCGCGGGAGGCCTGGGCGGTGGTGGTTCGGGCGGGGGGGTAAAGAGTTCGGCGCTCACTGAGGTGGGTTCAGTGCTTTTCCACTGGATGCCGACCACCAGAAACAAGAGCAGCAAGCCGTGGATCGCCAGTGCGAGCGCGATCGATAAACCGCCCTTGTGCGGCGCTGCCGATGGCGTGACCCGCTCTCGGGTCTCCGAGGTGATCGGTGCCTCCGTCACCATGGGGTCGGTCGGGCCGCTAGGCCGACTCTCGTCGGGGGGCGTCATCTACTTGCCCGAGCCTCGATTGCCCGCTGGTGCCGGGCTGACCATCAGACCGACCCGCGCGACGTTCATCTTCTGCAGTTGGTCCATCACTTCGATGATCGCCTCGTAGCGGACCTGACGATCGCCGCTGATAATGACGGGCAACTTGTCCCCGCCCACCGCCGATAGGGTGTCGCGCAGATCAGGCAGACCCACCGAGCGTTCGAGCGACTCGCCGGTGTTGCGGCTGCGCACCCTGAGCTCGCCCGTTGCCGTGACGATCACTTCGACGTAGGCATCGGGCCGGGTGTTCGAGCGCCCGGTCGAGGGGAGGTCGATGACCCCGGGTGGCAACATCGGCGCGGTGACCATGAAGATCACCAGCAGCACCAGCATCACATCAATGTAGGGCACCACATTGATTTCGCTCACTGGCCGGCGACGTCTGCCGCCACGGCCTCCCGGGTTCACCGCGCCCATCGGCTGTGCTCGCTCAGCGCGCCCGGCGCTGGATGATGTTGGAGAACTCTTCGATAAAGGTATCGAAGCGGGTCGCAAGGCGGTCGAGATCAGCCGAGAATCGGTTGTAGGCGACGAAGGCTGGAATGGCGGCAAACAGACCGATCGCGGTCGCGACCAGCGCTTCGGCAATGCCCGGGGCGACCGCCGCGAGCGTCGCCTGCTGAACATTGGCTAGGCCACGGAACGAATTCATGATGCCCCAGACCGTGCCAAAGAGCCCGATATAGGGACTCACGGAGCCCGCTGAAGCGAGAAAGGGCACGCTCGATTCGAGCGTGTCCATTTCCCGTTGATAGGCTGCTCGCATCGCGCGTCTCGAGCCATCGACCATCGCAGCCACGTCCCCCGGCTTCTGCTCACGCGCTTTCTGGAATTCGCCCATGCCGGCTTCGAAGATACGAGCCAGGGGGCCGTGGTCAACCTGCCGGCCGCGCACGGACTGCAGGAGCGCACTGAGGTCACGGCCCCGCCAGAACTCGGTCTCAAATCGCGTGGTGGCCTGGCGTGCGGCACGCAGGGAAAAGATCTTGCGGAAGATCACGGTCCACGAAACCACCGAGATCACGACCAGGAGCCCCATCACTGCCTGGACCAGCAGACTTGCCTCGCGGATCAGCGACAGGATGGAGAGTTCAGTTTGCATGGACGCGATGCTCCTCGAATTCCTTGGATAACGGCGAGAGACTCGCCCTCAACGGGGCAGGAAGCGCGACAGCCCGACCACTTTGCAAATGAACCGCTGCGATTCTCACCTGCGCGCTGACGACCGGCTGATGCTCGCCCGGCGCGTCCAGAAACGCCTGCTGCGACAGGCTGAGTGACGCACGGCGGAGTTCGGCCAGATGTAGGTCGAGACTCAGCAGGTCATCCAGACGCGCGGGGCGAAGATACTCGATTCTGAGCGCGCGCACGACGAATCCCAGGCCCTGTGTCCGGGCGAGTTCGGCCTGTGACAGGCCCAGGCTCCTCAGCCAGTCGGTCCGACAGCGCTCGAAAAAACGCAGCCAGCTTGCGTGATAAACGATGCCGCCGGCGTCGGTGTCCTCGAAATAGACCCGAATCTGTTGCCGGTAGAGGGTCCGTGTCCCACGCTCGCCGGGCGCCTGGCGAGCGGTCATGCCTGCAGCCAACGCCAAAGCGTGCTGGCAGCGCCTGCCGCTAGCACCAGGGTCAGCAGGGCCCGCCACAGACCCTGCCGCCGATAGGTGACCCAATCGAATCGCTCCACGAGAACCAGGGCCATCACGAAACCGGCAACCAGCCCGCCGAGGTGTGCGGCATTATCGACGACGCCGATCGTGAAGCCCATCACCAGCGAGACCCCGACAAACATCAGCAGCGACCGGCTGAGCGATCGTGCCAGTCCTGGCGGCAGCCGTCCCCGCTGACTGACCAGCGCGGCGAGCAAGGCACCGATGACGCCGAAGATCGCACCAGAGGCACCGACCGAGACCGCCATTCGAGCGGCGAAGAACAGACTCGCCAGCGATCCGAACAGGCCGGCAAGCAAGTAGATCATCAGGAACTGCAGATTGCCGTAGAACCGTTCGGCGACCCGGCCGACGTCCCAAAGAGCCCACATGTTGAAGGCGAGGTGAACAACGCCGGCGTGGAGGACCGTCGCACTCATCAGCCGCCAGGGCTCGGCGCGGGTCTCGCGCAGGCGGTTGCCGCCCCATTGCAGCAACTCGGATCCGAGCGGCGACAAGGCACTCAGGCCGTCGCCCAGCATCGCGAACCAGACGAGTGCATTGATCGCGATCAGCGTCGGGGTGACCCAGAGCCGCGGCGTCGCTTGCTGAAGCCGGTAGAGGAAGTCCTCACTCACTGCGGGGCTCCCAGAGCTCCGGAGTGCTCCCGGCTGGTACGCCCAAACCGAAATGCTGCCACGCGAGCCGGGTCGCCACGCGGCCGCGCGGGGTGCGTTGAATGAATCCCTGCTGGATCAGGTAAGGCTCGAGCACGTCCTCGATCGTGTCGCGTTCCTCACCGATGGCCGCGGCAATATTGTCCAGACCTACCGGGCCGCCGTCGAACCGCTCGATCATGGCGAGGAGGAGCTTCCGGTCCATCAGATCGAAACCGATCGGATCGACATCGAGCATACGCAGCGCCGCATCGGCAACCGCCCGGTCAATATGGCCTGTTGCCTTGACCTCGGCGAAATCGCGGACCCGCCTCAGCAGACGGTTGGCGATCCGGGGGGTCCCGCGCGAACGACGGGCAATTTCGACCGCCCCTTCGTCGGCGATCGCCGCGCCCAGGAGTTGCGCCGAGCGGCTGACGATGCGCGTCAACTCGTCGACGTCGTAGAACTCCAGCCGGGACACGATGCCAAAGCGATCGCGCAGCGGGTTAGTCAGCATCCCAGCCCGCGTCGTCGCACCGACCAGCGTGAACGGCTGCAGGTCGAGCTTGATCGAGCGCGCAGCCGGCCCTTCGCCGATCATGATGTCGATCTGGTAGTCCTCCAGCGCGGGGTAGAGGATTTCCTCGACAACGGGTGACAGGCGGTGGATCTCGTCGATGAACAGCACGTCGTTGCGCTCGAGGCCGGTGAGGATGGCTGCTAGATCCCCGGGGCGCTCGATCACAGGTCCTGAGGTCTGGCGCAGCTTCACGCCCATCTCGGCCGCAATGATGTGAGCGAGCGTGGTCTTGCCCAGCCCCGGCGGCCCGAAGAGCAGCAGGTGATCCAGCGGTTCGCCCCGCTTACGCGCCGCGGCGATGAAGATCTCGAGCTGTTCGCGGATCTTGCGCTGCCCGACGTAG
>CAZAVT010000091.1:0-11372 GCA_964488395.1 uncultured Burkholderiaceae bacterium
AGCACTCGGCCCCTGTCAAGCTGAAAGCCCCGGGTCGCGAATCGAACCGCCCGAGGGCGCGCGCCCCCGGGTTGGGGTGGCACGCCCCGACACGGCCTCAGTCGACATCAGCCAGCGCCACGGCGAAGGCGTCGCCGAAATCGCTGTGGGCATCGATATCCTGGAACAGTTGATGCAAACGCCGCGAGGAGGGCTCGCCAAGCATGGGTACGGTCAAAGCATCGTATTTGTCGCGCAGCCTCTGCGGCGAGGCTGCCTGATCGCCCTCGCCAGGCGGACTGCCGCAGTACGCGACCCGACACGCGCCATCGTCCCACTCGACGCTCACCCTGGCCCATCGGGCCGCTGGGTCAGCTGCATCGGCTGGATCGGGTCGCCCCTCGATGACGTCGACGCGCGCCATCAGGGCCCGCAGGGATGGGTCGGACAGCCGCTCGTGATCGAACGCCTCGACGCCTAGGTGACCGACCCACCATTGCGCGGCGATTGCATAGGGAATCGAGGTCTTGGCCGCCAAGGCATTGACCGGCTCGCGGTTCGACAATTGTGAAGCCGGGCTGTAGGTCTCTACCCGAATGCGTCGCACGCCGGACCGGCCAGGTATTCCCGCCTCGATCAGGTCGCGCAGGGCCTGCGCAGCCGCCTGGACATGTCGACCACTCGCGTCGAACTTGAAGTAGTTGTCGAGCACCGCCCATTCATGTCCGAGACCTGCCACGAATCGCTCGGGTGAGAAGGCCGAACCGAGGGCTTGACCCAGCGTGACGGCCATCGCCGAGAGGCTGCCGGAGTAACCCGCCCGTTGAAACTGCGGCACCCAATAGCCGATCAGGCCGCCAAGCCCTGCGGTGAGGTTGCGAACCGTCGCCCCCTCGGCATGTGTGGAAAAGGACGGTGCGAGCGAAAGGTTGGAGGCGATCTTGAGACACTCGACGATCTCGTGGGGGTCGCGGCCGAGTACTGTGGCAACCGCCACCGCTGATCCAGCCGCCGCCCAGATGCCGTGTCCATGAGTGCGGAAATGCCGCTCCGAAGAGGCCCCCATGCGCGCTGCGATCTCATAGCCCAGAACCAGGGCTGGTAACACGCGCCGGCCCTCGACCGCCGCCGTCTGGGTGGCCGCAAGGAGCGCCGGCAGAACCTGCAAGGCGATGTGACCCTTGGCGCGCCGGTGCCCTTCGCAGAGCTCGAGCGCCGCCGCCGAGGCGGTGTTGCAGAGAACGGCTCGCAGGGGGTCGACGCGACGGGCAGGCCGCATGAAAAGGAGCGACCCATCGAGCTGAGTCGGCCCAGCGTCGGCGAGCGCGCGGACGTCGGGCTCATGAAAGCCGCGGACCATCACCGCGATCGTGTCCAGTGCAATCAGCCGGGCCCGCGCGGCCAGATCGGGCGCCAGGGGCTCACGCAGGAACCCGGCAATCCGCTCCTCGGTGATCGCGTACATCGCCTCAGCGCGCATCGCCGGCCCTGCTGATAGGATCAAGGTCATCTTTCGAGGGATGAGAGTTCAGAGGAGGATTCATTGAGCACGCCCAGACCCGCACCGTATCGCCGCCGATTGACCGATCTGTTTGCTCTAGCCCTCTCGCTACTTTACAGCGCGCTGATGCCGGCAGCGCATGCGCAGACTCCATCGCCGGTGTCCGGGGAGACCCTGCCCAAAGTGATCCGACTGATCGTACCCTTTGCACCAGGCGGATCGACCGATGTGATCGGCCGGATGCTCGCCGAGCGCCTGGGCCCGAGCCTCGCCACCACGATCGTGGTCGAAAACCGCCCGGGCGCGGGCGCCACGCTGGGGGCCGATGCAGTGGCCAAGGGGCCGGCGGACGGGTCGATGTTGCTCATCAGCTCCACCTCGTCGATCGCACCCGTACCGTTGATGCGCGCGAAGATGCCCTATGACCCCGTGGCCGACTTCGCCCACCTGGCGATCATCGGCAGTTTTGCCAATGGCCTGCTGGTGCGTGCCGACTCGCCGATCGCCTCGCTCCAGGATCTGCTCGATCGAATCCGCGCCGAGCCCGACCGGATCAGCTTCGCGTCGGTGGGGATCGGCTCCTCGGGTCACATGACCGGTGAACTGCTGCAGCACAAGGCAGGGCTGCGCCTGATCCACGTTCCCTATAAGGGCGCCGCACAGGCGGTCGTGGACCTGATCGGCGGGCGGGTCGACCTGCAGTTCGAGAGCCTGGTGAGCGCGCAACCCAATCTGAAGAACGGCAAGCTCAGGCTTCTGGCGGTTGCTTCCCCTGAGCGTTCGCGCCTTTATCCTGAGGTGCCCGCGATCGCCGAACTCGTCCCTGGCGTCGTTGGCGCCCCCTGGTTCGGCGTGTCGGCCTCGGCGAAAACCCCTGCCCCACTGCTCGCCCGGCTCGAGCAGGCCCTCGTGACCGTGCTGCGAGACCCCGACACGCGGCAAAAGTTGGAGTCACTGGGTATGGACCCGGACGGTAGTGGCTCGACGACCTTTCTGGCTCGCGTCCATGAGGAAAATCGGGTCTGGGGACCCATCATCCAGACCCTGGGGATCCGCATCCAGTGAGCGCCGGCTGCCCGGCAGGGGCCGCTCGGCCAGACGCCACCGAACTGTCATAATCAGGTACCAACATAAGCGCTTGCGCGTAACCAAGGAGACCTCAATGAACCGATTCAAGGCCCTGGCCTTTTCCGCGGCGATTGCCGTATCCGGCGCCGCCCATGCCCAGACCGAGATCGTCTGGTGGCACGCCATGTCGGGTGCGCTCGGCGAATGGATCAACGGGCTCGCCAAGGACTTCAACGACAGCCAGAAGCAGTACAAGGTCAATGCCGTCTTCAAGGGCACCTACGACGAGGCGATGGCCGCTGCAGTCGCCGCCTTCCGGGCGGGCAACGCGCCCCACATCCTGCAGGTCTTCGAGGTCGGCACAGCGACCATGATGGCCAGCAAGGGCGCGATCGTGCCGGTGGCCAAGATCATGGCCGACTCCGGGCTCACCTTCGATCCGGCGTCCTACGTCCCAGCGGTCGCGGGCTATTACACCGCCCCCAACGGTCAGATGCTGAGCTTCCCGTTCAACAGCTCGACCACGGTCTTTCATTACAACAAAGACGCACTCAAGGCGGCGGGGCTCGATCCCGACAAGCCGCCCAAGACCTGGCCGGAGGTCGTGGCCGCGGCGCGCAAGCTCAAGGAGAGCGGCCACAAGTGCCCGATGACGACCTCGTGGATGGGCTGGACCCAGCTTGAGAGCTTCTCGACCTGGCACAACGCCGAGTTCGCAAGCCGCAAGAACGGCTTTGAAGGCAACGACGCGCGACTCAGGGTCGACTCGCCACTTCACGTTCGCCACATCACGACGCTTGCCGACATGGCCAAGGAAGGCCTGTTCGTCTACAAGGGCCGGGCCAACGCGCCCGACGCGGTCTTCGTCTCGGGCGAGTGCGCGATGACCATGGGCTCGTCAGCCGCCTACGGCAACATCCGGCGCAACGCCAAGTTCGACTCGGGCATCTCCACCCTACCCTACTATCCGGACGTACAGGGTGCGCCGCAAAACACCATCATCGGCGGCGCGAGCCTGTGGGTGATGGCTGGCAAGAAAGCCGATGAGTACAAAGGCGTGGCCGCATTCTTCGACCACTTGAGCAAGGCCGAGGTGCAGGCCAAGAGCCATCAGGAAACCGGCTATCTGCCGATCACAGTAGGCGCCTACACGCTCACCGAGAAGTCGGGCTTCTACCAGAAGAACCCTGGCACCGACGTGTCGGTGACGCAGATGATCAGGAAGACCACCGACAACTCCCGCGGCATTCGGCTCGGCAACCATGTCCAGATCCGCGCGGTCATCGATGAGGAGCTCGAGCAAGTCTGGGCCGGCAAGAAGTCGCCCAAGGATGCGCTCGACGCGATCGTCAAACGCGGCAACGAGCAGCTCGCCCGTTTCGAAGCAGCCAACCGCTGAGCAAGCGCGGACGGTCCCCGCCCTGGCCTCGTCCCACGTGCTGCGCCTGCGAACGCATCGGGCGCACGAGGGCGAGACCTCGGTGGGGCAACGCGCCTGCATCAAGCCTGATCCCGCATGAACGAGCCCCGCAGCGCGATCTTCCGCAGCAATGGGCTCGCCTGGCTGCTGATGGCGCCGCAACTGGCCATCGTGCTGGTGTTCTTTTTCTGGCCGGCCGGTCAGGCACTCTGGCAGAGCGTGCTGAGCCAGGATGCTTTCGGCACCTCGGTCCGCTACGTTGGGCTTGAGAATTTCGAACGACTGTTCGCCGACAGCCTCTACCTCAACGCCTTCAAGGTCACCGCGGTCTTCTCGCTCCTCGTCGCGGGTCTGGGCCTTGCGATCGGCCTGTTGCTTGCGGCCATGGCCGACCTCGTGATCCGGGGAACGTCGTTTTACCGGACACTCCTGATCCTGCCTTATGCGGTCGCACCGGCGGTGGCCGGTGTGTTGTGGCTGTTCCTGTTCGCGCCGGTCGCCGGCATCGTGCCCCGGGCCCTCGCGCAGGCCGGCTACCACTGGAATCATCTGCTCGATTCGCGAGACGCGATGGCGCTGATTGTGATGGCGTCCGTCTGGAAGCAAATCCCCTACAACTTCCTTTTTTTCGTCGCTGGTCTGCAGTCGATTCCGAGAAGCCTGATCGAGGCGGCCGCCATCGACGGAGCTGGCCCCTGGCGCCGCTTTCGCACGATTGTCTTCCCGCTACTCTCGCCCACCACGTTCTTCTTGCTGGTGGTGAACATCGTCTACGCGTTTTTCGATACCTTCGCCATCGTCGACGCGACCACCCAGGGCGGGCCGGGCAAGGACACCGCGATCCTGGTCTACAAGGTCTATCACGATGGCTTCAAGGCGATGGACCTGGGCGGTTCGGCGGCGCAATCGGTGATCCTGATGCTGATCGTGATCGTAATCACCACGATTCAGTTCCGCTACCTCGAACGCAGGGTGCATTACTGATGAACCTGGATCGCCGCGAACCTGCGCATCATGGTTGAACGCCGCCCCGGTCTGCATCTGATCGCTCATGCAGTCCTGCTCGCGGGCGTCTGTCTCGTGGGCTTTCCGATCTACGTAGCCTTCGTCGCTTCGACTCAGACCGCGCAGGAGATCGTCGCCCAGGCGCCGATGTCGCTCGTACCCGGCGAGCACTTCATCGCGACCTGGAAGACCGCGCTCGGCGGGGGCAAGACCACCTATGGCAGCGCGATCGCGCCGGTCGCACCCATGCTCTTGACCAGCCTCGTGAGTGCTCTCCTGATTGCTCTGGGCAAGATCGCGATCTCGCTCCTCTCGGCCTTCGCCTTCGTGTATTTCCGGTTCCCGGGACGGGGGCTGTGCTTCTGGATGATCTTCATCACGCTGATGTTGCCGGTGGAGGCCGTGTCCATCACAACCTACGCGGTGGTCGCCAACCTGGGACTGCTCAATTCCTGGGCCGGGCTCACCGTGCCGTTGATGGCTTCGGCCACTGCGACCTTCCTGTTCCGACAGTTCTTCATGACCGTACCCTCGGAGCTCGTCGAGGCGGCCCGTATCGACGGCGCTGGCCCGCTGCGATTTTTCCGCGATGTGTTGGTACCGCTGTCGGCAACGAGCGTTGCCGCGTTGTTCGTGATCCAGTTCATCTACGGGTGGAACCAGTACCTCTGGCCCCTGCTGGTGACCACCGACGAATCGATGTATCCGATCGTGATGGGCATCCGGCGCATGATCGCAGGCGGTGATGCCGCCAATGAATGGAATGTGGTGATGGCCACTGCGATGCTGGCGATGATCCCGCCGGCCATCGTGGTGATCGGCATGCAGCGTTGGTTTGTCAAAGGGCTGGTCGATGCCGAAAAATGACAATCTGCGCCACCCGGCGCAACGGAGCTCATGATGGGTTCTCTATCGCTCATCGGGGTAGAAAAGCGCTACGGGCGGGGCCCGAGTGAGGCCCATGCGGTCCGTGGTGTGAGTGTGGAGATCAGCGACGGCGAATTTGTGGTGATCGTCGGGCCGTCGGGCTGCGGTAAGAGCACGCTGCTGCGCATGGTCGCCGGCCTCGAGGAGATCAGCGCAGGGGAGATCCGCATCGATGGGGCGCGGGTGAATGACGTCGAGCCCTCGCGGCGCGATATCGCGATGGTCTTCCAAAACTACGCGCTCTACCCGCACATGCGGGTCTTTGACAACATGGCCTACGGACTGAGGATCCGCGGACTCTCTGCCGCCGAGATCCGGGCACGAGTCGAGAAGGCTGCCGCCATCCTGGGGCTCGAGGGGCTCCTCGAGCGGCTGCCCCGCCAGTTGTCGGGCGGCCAGCGCCAGCGGGTCGCGATGGGGCGGGCGATCGTGCGTGAGCCCCGGGTGTTCCTGTTCGACGAGCCCCTGTCCAATCTGGACGCGAAGCTTCGCGTCCAGACCCGGCTCGAGATCCGGCGCCTGCATGCGAGCCTTGCAACCACGTCGCTCTTCGTGACCCACGACCAAGTCGAGGCAATGACGCTGGCGCAACGGATGATCGTGATGAATGCGGGCCGTATCGAACAAGTCGGCGCACCCGAGGACGTGTACGCACGACCGCAAACCGCCTTTGTCGCAGGATTCATCGGCTCGCCACCGATGAATCTGCTGCCCGTTCGGGCCGAGGTGCAGGGTGAGGTTCAGCTCAGCCCTGACTCAGGCCGCGCTCAGCACGCCGCCCTCACACTGGCACTCCAACGCCACCCGGGCCCAGGCCATTGGCTGCTCGGCTTTCGCCCGGAGCAGGCGCGGCTTGCCGCGAGTGGTTGGCCGATCGCGGTGGAATTCGTCGAACTGCTGGGCGCCGAGCGGCTGGTGCATGCCCGCATGGGCGGGGTCCCTGTGGTGCTGCGCTGCGACGCGGCACTCGCCGTGCCGGGCGCAGGCGAGCACGCGCATCTCGCCATCGCGCCCAGCGAGCTCCACTGGTTCGATCCCTCGACGGGACAGCGGGTCGATCGCTGAGACTCGGGCGCAGGCGCACTAGAGCTGAAGCGTGATCCGCGCGCCTATCACGCGCGAGGCAGGCGCTGACTGCAGGCCCCCCGGGCTCGAGATCCATTGAGCAAGCGGCATCACCGAAAGGAGCCGGGTCAGCTCGATCCGGTGATTGATCTCGAGCACTCGCTCGCTGGTGGCGGCGCGCTGCCCCTGGCCGAGGGCGCGCTCATGCCAGGCCTGCCCCATGCGGTGGATCGCGATCATGAGCGAACTGACATCCTCGGGTCGACCCGGGACCCAACCCACGGCGCGCAACCCCAGGTTGAGCGACTCACGAATCGGCGTCGCGCGCGCATCGGCCCCCGACAAGCGGATAAAACCTGCCAACGCAAACGGGTCTCTGTCGCTCGCCCAGAGGGTGGCTTCACGCAACAGATACCAGCCGGCGCTACGCGAGCGCTGGGGCTGACCCTCCGGATCGCGCTGGCTGAGATGCTCATCGCGCACCGAGTAGGTCCATACACCGGCTGCGGTCTTGTCAAAGCGCTCCGACCGCTCCTCGGGTTGCTCCTTGCCCTCGAGCGGCGTGAGACCCACCTCGACCATCAGGTGCAGGCCTGGCGCGCGGGGAAAGGACAAGCCATTCAAGCGCACGAAATTGGTGTCCTCGAGGGGCCGGTCGAGGAGCGCCGCCATGGCATAGCGGCTCCGATCGGCCGACGCCTGCCGGAATCGAATGCCAAAGCCCGCGTGGTTGTAGATGGCCGAGCCGATCGTGCTCGCGTAGTCGCCCTGGGGGCCGTTCGTCGGATGAATGAAACTCGCTGCCGCATCGAGAAGAAAAAATTCGTCCTCGAGCGGAAAGAGGCCGATCCTGAAGGCTGAACCGCGATCTTCCCATTGCTGCTCCAGCCACGCTCGGTAAAGCTTGGTGGTGTTACTCGAAGCCTCGATGTTGGTAACGCCGGTGATCGCGCCGACCCGCTCGACATTGATCCGATGCAGGGCATGATTGATCACATGCAATTCACCGGAGAGCCCCGGGGCACTCGCGAGGCGCTCGAAGTCGAGACCGACTCGCAACTCGGTCAGCAGTACCGGTGAATAGCCTCGGGAGCGACCGCCTCGCGTGTTGGAGAGCGCGTCCAGGGTACTCGCAAAGCGGAAGAGGACCCCTTCAGGCAGCACCTTGCTGAGCGCTCCGCTGACCAGGCCCGGACCGGCCTCGTCGGCTTCGAGCCGCTCTCCCGCCCGGGCATCCGGCAATGACGCCCACACGAGGCCCGCGCAGAGCAAAGTCAGCGCCACAAGGCGTATCAGATGCGTCAGGCGAGGCGCAGTGGGGCGCGACGGGCACTCATTCATGGTCAATCGATCCGCTCAAGTAGGGTCGGTCGATGATAATCGAGGCACAGAGGTCGCCCGGCAACAGCCCGATGAGGTGCGGGAGCCTGTGGCGCAAGGCGCGACCCGGCAACGCGCTCGGGTATCGGCGGGCTAGCGCTCGGTCAGGGGCCTCACGCCTGAGCCTGCGAAGGGTTCGATCAGAAGATCGAGCACTGAACGCTGTCCGGTGATGATCGCCGCCATCAGCTGCACCCCCGGACGCAGGGGATAGACCTCGTCACCGCGCTTGAAGCTCAGTTCCTTGGGTTCAAGCCGGACCACATAGTAGGGCGCGCCAGTCTTCTCGTCGACGGCCGCATCAGGGCTGATCAGCACGACCGTCGCGTCGATCGTCGAGAAGCCGCTGGTGCCGCTGGCCATCGACAGACGCGCCGGTGCGCCGACCCTGACGAAGCCGACTTCGCCGATTGGCAGCCGGGCATCGACCAGGAGAGAATCATCGGCCGGTACCAGAGTGGCGATCGTACCGCCGGGCGCGACAACAGCCCCCTTGTTACGCAGAAACACGGTCATGATGGTGCCCGCGACCGGAGCCCGAACAGTGGTCCGGTCGCGCGAATCGCTAGGTTTCTTCAATCGCTCCGTGAGTGAATTAAGCTCGGTGGTCGCCTCGAGGAGGTCACGGCGCAGGTTGACCTCCTCTTCGCTACGAAACGCGGCAAAGGCCGAGTTGGCCTCGGCAAGCCCCGTCTGGGCCCGCTGCAGGGTCGCGACCGTCGCATTGCGGTCGCCGTCGATCTGGGCCTGCTCCTTGCGCAGGGTCAGGTGCTCATATTCGTTGGTCAGCTTCTGCTTGAGCATCGACTCACTGATCTGGACCTGCTCGGCGATCAGTTTGCTGCGGATCTGCAAGCCGGCCAATCGCTCTCGTGCTTCCTCGATTTCGGCCCTGCGCTGGGCGATCCGGGCCTCGTGGTTCTGGACCATGGCACGGTAACGGTCGCGATACGACGCGAAGGCCGCGCGCGTCTCGCGGGCGAGCGACGGATATTCCGGCTCGAGCTCCTTGGGCAGATTGAGGGAATCAGCCCGGGCAAGCGACGCGTTGACGCGAAGAATGCGCAGTTCGAGGCTCACCATCCTGGAGCGGAAATCGCCCAGATCAGAGGTCGAAGCCACATCCTCGAGCTCGGCGATCACATCACCAGCGGCGACCTGCTGGCCTTCCCGCACCCGAAGCTCGCGGATGATCCCGCCCTCGAGGTGCTGGATGCGTTTGAGCTGCCCCGATGGCATCACCTGCCCCTGCGCATAGCTCGCGACATCCAGCGGAAAATACGCAGCCCATGCAACGAAGGTCGCGACCGCGACGACCAGCAGCCACAACAGAGGCCGACCGCTTCCGACGGGGGGTGAGTGACTCACGTCCGTCATGAGGCCCCCACAAGCGGGGGGGCGGGTCGGGCGGATGATTCCTGTCCGGGCGCCCGGGTCGTGCCCACCAGCGGCACGGGCTTCTTGCTCATGTCGACGAGCAGGTCGGCAGACCGCAGGATGAAGGGTTCATTGCTCGCCACGATCAACGTCCTGCCCTCGGCCAACAAGCGACTCAAGAGCTTGGCCACGATCATCTGCCCCGCCTGGTCGAGCCCCTCGGTGGGCTCGTCCATGACGACGACACGCGCCGGTGCGAGCACGGCCCGGATCAGGGCCAGGCGCCGACGCAGACCCACGGCGAGCCCGGTATCGTGGCTGCTGATGGGCCGATCGAGCCCGAGAGGGTCGTGGGCGAGGAAATGCTCAAGACCCATCTCGCGGACCAGCACCAGCAGGTCGTCATCCGTCACCGAGCGGTCAAGGGTCAGGTTCTCGCGCAGGGTGCCATCGAAGAAGGCGGGCTCCTGGGGGACATAGGCGATGTGGTTGCGCCGCCAGTCAAGCGACAGCTGCCGCATCTCGATGCCATCAAGCCGCACAGCGCCGCGACTCGGGTTCATCGTGCCCAGGATCAAGCGGATGAGGGTGGTCTTGCCCGACCCGTTGGGGCCGAACACGACAAGCACCTTGCCCGCCGGCAAACGGGCCTGGATGGGGCCGGCCACGTGCGTGAAGGTGACCTGGGGGGCGGTACGACCGAACACGGCGCCCACCCGCGCGTCGGCGATCTCGAGGGCGCCCTCGGCCCGGGTGGGACGCGCTTCGGCGCTCGCGAGCTGTACCTTGGCCTGCAGCACGTTCGACTCATAACCACGCCCGAGCTCGACCAGTGAATTCTCGATCTGGGTCAGGTTGAGAACGCTGGCCTCGCTCTTTTTTGCGTGATCGAGCACAAGGCGGGCGCGCACCGCGCTCTAGTGAGCCGTCAGCGCCTCCAGGAGCAGACCGTCCCGGGTGGCGTCGGAGACGGCCCCAGCCTGCGCAGCGACCGCGGTCACCTCGTCGACCTGACGACGACTGCGTTCAAAGTCGTAGAGGGGCTGAACCGCTCTCAAAATTGTCCGGTCGACGTCCTTGTAGTCGGACTTGATCGTGTCGGTATCGAACTTCTGGATGCCCACTTCCGCGGTCAGGTCGACGGTGGGGCGCCAAACCCGGCGTTCGGTCTCGAGCAGCCGCGCCTGCGCGCTCGCCTGGTCACTGCGGGCCGCAGCGGTTCTCGGGCTGGTCTCGAGCACAGCCGAGAGGACGTCCATGATCGACTGAGCACTCGATGAAAGTGGCAAGGTGATGCCCAGAACCAGGAAGAGGCCGTGCCAACGTGCGGAAAGAACCATGGAATCCTCCGAAAGAAGGATGTGATGATTGCCCCTGGCCCCCCCATCGACTTCACATGAATCAATGATTTTTAAGCGGTTTCGTTAGAGATAACGGTTTAGCCGCTCTGCAATGCCAGAGATAGAGGGCTCGCACCAGGCTGGCACGGTGTCCAGCGGCAGGCATCGAATCGACACGGGTTTTCCTGACCTGGGAACTCGGTTGCGGGTGATCGCAGGCAGGTCGGGCTCGCTACACTAAACACTTCTCTCTCGCGTCCGCCCGCGGATTCGACCGTGGCCGACGTGACCTGACCCGCCCGGATGGGCG
>CAZAVT010000092.1:0-11251 GCA_964488395.1 uncultured Burkholderiaceae bacterium
CTCGTAGGTTTCGATAAAGACCGATCATGCAGACGCAGCGACTGATTCTTTGGGTCATCTTCTCGATGTCCATCTTGTTCCTCTGGGATGCCTGGCAGCAGCACAATGGCCAGCCTCCGCTCTTTGGTAGCCGTCCCGCAGACCCTGCAGCCGCCGCAGGCAAAGCGACGCCTTCAGCCGCAACGGCATCGCCAGGCGCGACTGGCACGGGTAGCACTGCTGCTCCGAGCGCTCCCGGTACACCGGTTGACCCCAGTATCCCAGCCGCGCCGGCACCCGTGTCGTCGGTTCCAGGGGGCGTGCTGGTGCCTGCCGAACAGGCCTCGGCCAGTTCGGGTCCTGAACCGATCCGGATCGCCAACGACGTACTCGCGCTCGATATCGATCCAGTAGGCGCGCAGGTACGGCGCGCGGAACTTCTCAAGCATCGGGACACCATTTCCGGCCAGGGTAACGTGGTGCTGCTCAGCGCGACAAACCAAAGCACTTACCTGGCACAAGCGGGCTTCGTCGGTGCCCCTCAGGGCGGCTTTCCGACGCACCGAACGCTGATGGAGCGAGTCCCGTCGGCACTTGCGACAACCCTGGGTGCGGGTGGCCAAGAAGCGGGCGTGGTGCTGGTTGCCGAAAGTGGCGGCTTACGAGTCGAGCGTACGCTCAAGCTCGCACGTGGCTCCTATGTGCTTGAAGTGACGGATCGCATCACCAATACCGGTCCGTTGAGAATGGCTCCGGTGCTCTACCTGCAACTCACCCGCGATGCGAACCAGCCGCCGGGATCGAACCAGTTCTACAGCACGTACACGGGTCCGGTGATCTACACCGACTCGCAGAAATTCCAGAAAGTGGCTTTCTCCGACATCGACAAGGGCAAGCCGACCCACGCGACGCAAGCCCAGGACGGCTGGCTGGCGATCATTCAGCACTATTTTCTGTCGGCCTGGCTTCCACCGGGTGCTACCCCCCGCGAGTACTACACGCGGAAAATCGACCAGCGCCTTTACTCGGTGGGTGCCAAGGTGAGCACGGCCGAACTCGCTCCCGGTGGCTCCACCACGCTCAGTAGCCGCCTCTTGGTGGGCCCGCAAGATCAGAGCATGCTCGAGGCGACCGCACCGGGTCTCGAACTGGTGGTGGACTATGGTTGGCTCACGGCAATCGCCAAGCCCATCTACTGGCTGCTGGAGCGCTTGCATGACTTGGTGGGCAACTGGGGCTGGGCGATCGTCTTGCTCACCATCGTGATCAAGACCGCGTTCTTTCCGCTGCAGGCAGCGAGTTACCGATCGATGGCCAAAATGAAGGCGGTCACCCCACGCATGATGGCGTTGCGCGAGCGCTATGGCGATGATCGGGTCCGACTCAATCAGGCGATGATGGAGCTCTACAAAACCGAGAAGATCAATCCGCTGGGTGGTTGCTTGCCGATCGTGGTGCAGATTCCGGTGTTCATTGCACTCTATTGGGTGTTGCTCGCTTCCGTCGAGATGCGTGATGCTCCTTGGATCGGCTGGATCCGTGACCTCTCGGCTCCCGATGATCTGTTCGGCATCTTGCCCGGGCTCGACATGCCGCTCGGACTCTTGCCCATCCTGATGGCCGTCACGATGTACGTCCAGATGAAGTTGAACCCGACGCCACCCGATCCGATTCAGGCCAAGATGATGATGATCCTGCCGCTGGTGTTCTCGGTCATGTTCTTCTTCTTCCCGTCGGGGCTCGTGCTTTACTGGCTGGTGAATAACATCTACTCGATCGCCCAACAGTGGCTGATCATGCGGCGCTTCGATCAGGAGCGTGCGGCCAAGGCCGCCTGACCGCAGTGGGGGCCGGCGCGGGGCCGATTGCCGCGATCGCGACCGCGCCGGGTCGTGGCGCGATCGGTGTGGTTCGGGTGTCGGGCCCCACCCTTGGGCCGATCGTGACGGGTTTGATCGGCGCGGCGCTGATACCGCGTCAGGCCCGATTCGCCGCCTTTCTGGATCGTGAGGGCCGGGCGATCGATCGCGGCATCGCGATCTTCTTTCCGGGCCCTGCTTCCTACACCGGAGAGGACATTCTCGAGTTGCAGGCGCACGGCGGGCGGGTCGTGCTTGAGCGATTGCTGAACCGGGTTCTCGAGACTGGGCGCGACCTCGGCGTGAGGCTCGCACGCCCAGGCGAATTCACTGAACGCGCGTTCCTGAACGGTAAGCTCGACCTGGCACAGGCCGAGGCCGTGGCTGACTTGATCGACGCGAGCACAGAGCAAGCGGCACGCGCGGCCGTGCGTTCGCTCGAGGGGGAGTTTTCGCGAACGATCGACCGGCTCGCCGCGCAGATCCTCGAGCTTCGACTGCTCGTCGAGGCGACGTTGGATTTTCCTGAAGAGGAAATCGATTTTCTCGAAGCTGCGCAGGCCCGCGAGCGGTTGCTCAGCGGTGTCGAGTCCTTGCGTGAGGTCCGACGCGCCGCGCAGCGCGGGGCCTTGCTTCGTGAGGGCATCACGGTGGTGCTCGCCGGGGAACCCAATGTCGGCAAGTCCTCGCTCCTCAATGCGCTCGCCGGTGCTGAGTTGGCCATCGTCACACCGATTCCTGGCACGACCCGTGACCGGATCAGCCAGCCGATCCAAATCGAAGGCGTCCAGGTCAACGTGATCGATACCGCCGGTCTGCGCGATACCGATGATCCGGTGGAGCGTCTGGGGATCGAGCGGACCTGGCAGGCGGTCGCCGCGGCCGACGTGGTACTTCATCTTCTCGATGCGCGTGTGGCCGCTGCGGGAGAACAGCTTGCGCTCGAGGACCGGCTGCGGGCGCAGGTGGGCCCTGCGGTGCCGGTGCTGCGGGTTCGCAACAAGGTCGATCTTCTCGGGCCGAGCCGGGTCGAACCGTTGTCTGCGGCTGAGTCTGCGATGCAGAACGATATCCGCATTTCCGCATTGACCGGCGAGGGGATCGAGGCCTTGCGGCGGCGGCTTTACGAGCTCGCCGGGGGTGAGCCGGGCGTGGAGACGGTCTTTACGGCGCGGGCCCGTCACGTCGCTGCACTGGACGTGGCCGCCGTCCATCTCGACGAGGCCATGCGCCTGATCGCGCGCGGCGCCGAGGTGCTCGAGTTGCTTGCCGAGGAACTGCGCCTCGCGCATGAGGCGCTCGGCCAAATCACTGGCCGGGTGAGCGCGGATCAGTTGCTGGGCGAGATCTTCACCCGGTTCTGCATCGGCAAGTAGCCCTGCGCGTCACGGCTGCGAGAGGGGTCCCAGCCAATCACGGACCCGCGCCCAGGAGCGCTCTCGCGCCTCGGGATGACCGCCCATCGTGACGCCTCGACCGTCAGGTGCATGGGGCACATCGGTACGCCGGGTCAGGGTGGATCCCGGTGTATCGAAGCCATGGTGGGCTCCCGCGTAAACCTCGAGCTCCACGGTGGCGCTGCCCACGTCGCGGACACGGGCAGCCCATGCTTGGCAGGTGCTCGCCGGTGTCCAGTCATCGGCCGCTCCGAGCAGCAGCAACACCGGGACGGTGGGGACCAGGCGCTCTTGCCGCGCGGCCGCGCAACCGGGATAGAACGCGACGGCGCGGGCAAACGCTGGCCCGGCTGGCTGATGTGGGCCTGCACCTGAGCGCGGGGTCGAGGCGGGCCGCGTGTCGGAGTCGGTGGTCGCGATCAGTGCGAGGACTGTTGTCGCCCCGTTGGACCAACCGAGAAGCGCGGTACGCTCTGGCGAGATCGCGAGCACGTCGCGCAGGTAAGCAAGGCCGGCCAAAGCGTCTCGATGGCGCTGAGCGATATCGATGGTCCGATCGCGATATCGGAGCGAACAGATTTCACGCAGCCCCCGCGAACCGAAGCTGTCGGGCATCAGCACGATCAGACCCTGGTTGAGCAGTTGCTCGACACCACGACGATGGCGGGAGCTCAACTCGCCCCGGCGGCTGTAGAGCCCGCCGCAGCCATGGAGCGCCAAGACCGCAGCCTTCGGTTCGTGCGAGCTTGCGGGCTCAAAGAGCCATGCGACCAGCGGCGCAGCGCCCGCCGACCCAGGGCCGGACGCGCGCAGTTCGATTCTGCGCGCCCCTTCGAGCGTGGTGGGCGCGATCGAAGCCGTCGTCGCTTCACTCGAATGGATCAGACGGTCTGACGGTCCTGCAGGGCTTGTGCAGCCAGCCAGGCCAGTGAGGATCGCACCGGCGAGGAGCCTCCAGTGGGCAGGTCGTCCGGACCCTCGCCAGAGTCCCCCGCCCATGGTCGTGGCACCGCGAGGGACCGGTGTAAAGTCGCGCACATCGCTCAGATGGAAGGGGAATACCATGCTCAGATCCCACGGACGCTATGACTACTCGGCGATCTCGCGCCGCCCTGATTACAGTTGGCCCAACGGCCGTCGGCTCGCGGTGCATATCTGCCTGAACGTCGAACACTTTTCCTACGGTGAGGGTCTGGGCAATGACTACGCCGTCCCGCATCCCCAGCCCAATACGCGCAGCTATGGCTGGCGCGATTATGGTAACCGGGTCGGCGCGTGGCGACTGCTCGAGCTTGCGCAAGCCCTTGATCTGCCCATGGCGCTCCTCGTCAACACAGCGCTCTACGACTATTGCCCTGAGATGGTCGCCGCGTGGTCGGCGCGGGGCGACGAGATCGTGGGCCATGGGCGCACCAACTCCGAGCGCCAGGCCGACATGGACGAAGCGACCGAGCGGGCCTGCATCCAGGAGGTGGCTGACACCATCGAGCGTCATGAGGGGCGACGTCCGGAGGGCTGGCTTGCGCCCTACATCTCCCAATCGGAGCGCTCACCCGAACTGTTGCGTGAGGCCGGTTTCCGCTACATGATGGATTGGCCACTGGACGATCAGCCGGTGTGGTTTCGTACGGCCAACGGTCCCATCCTGTCGATTCCCTATTCCCATGATCTCAACGATTCGCTCGAGTGTGTCTCGCGGCGCACGCCCTCTCAACTCTTTTTCGACAACCTGATCGATCAATTCGACGAGATGCTCGAGGAGTCTCGCCGTCGACCCCTGGTAATGCCGATCGTGCTGCATAGCTTCATCGTGGGTCAGCCCTATCGTCTGCGGCAGTTGCGTCGGGTGTTCGAGCACATCCTGCGCTCGCGCGATCAGATCTGGCTCACCCATCCGGGCAAGATCGCGCGCCACATCGAGTCGCTGCCTGCCGGCATCGTTCCAGGCAGCGCCGCGTGATGGGGCGCGCCGCCGACCCGGCAGCGCTCGGAGCGGTTGAGGCGCTGGCAGCGATCCGCCGGGGTGAGCTCGACTCGCAAACGCTGGTTCGGGCCTGTCTCGACCGCATTGCCGAGCGTGAGCCCATGGTCGAGGCCTGGGCTTGGCTCGATGCCGAAGGTGCGTTGCGCGCAGCGCGCGATCGCGATCGCGAACCGCCAACGGGTCCCTTGCACGGTCTGCCGGTTGCCGTGAAAGACGTGATCGACGTCGCGGGCCTGCCGACTGGCTGCGGCTCGACGATCCACGCGGGGGCGATCGCCCGCGTGGATGCGGCCTGCGTGGCGGCGGTGCGCGCCGCCGGTGGCGTGATCCTCGGCAAGACCCAGACGGCTGAGCTGGCCAATACCGAACCCCCACCGACCCGCAATCCCCGGGCAATGGCTCATACACCGGGAGGCTCCTCGAGTGGCTCTGCAGCGGCTGTTGCCGACCGGATGGTGCCGCTTTCGTTTGGCACCCAGACGGCGGGCTCGACGATCCGACCCGCCGCGTACTGCGGGATCGTGGGCTACAAACCCTCGTTTGGTCTCATCAATCGCTCGGGGCTCAAGTTCTCCGCTGAGTCGCTCGATACGATCGGCCTGATGGCGCGAACGGTCGCTGATGTGTCGCTCTTTGCGCAGGCGCTCACCGGGCTCGGCGTGCAAACCAGGATCGACACCGTCGGCCTTCGGATAGCGCTGCACCGTGGGCCGTTTCGTGATCAGGCCTCGCAGGCAGCGCAAGCGGCGCTCGACGAGGCGGCGCATCGCCTTGCCCGCTCAGGCGCGATCGTGTCGAACTTCGAGCCGGATTGGGCGGGCGAGCGTCTGCGGCACGCGCAGCAGACGGTCATGTTGTATGAGCTCGCCCGCGCCAGTCGCTGGGAATGGGACCAGGCCCGTGCCGCCTTGAGCGAGCGTTTTCGTGCCAATGTTGAACGTGGTCTCGCGATCGATGCGCAGGCCCACGCGCGTGCCATGGTCGACATCGTCGAGGCCCGGGCGCGGGTCACGGCGGCGTTGAAGGACGTTGACGGGATCCTGACCTTCGCGGCGCCGGGCGAGGCGCCACAGGGCCTTTCGAGCACGGGCGACTCGGTCTTCAATCGGATCTGGACGGCGCTTGGGGTGCCTTGCATCAGCCTGCCAGCGGGTTTGGGCCCACAGGGCTTGCCCCTTGCCGTTCAGTGGGTGGGGGCGCCATGGTCCGATGCCGCGACGCTGGCCGCCGCGCGCGTGATCGAGTCGGTGCTTTCGGCCTGATCCCGGGCTTCAGGGCCGGCTGGCGTCAGAGCCGGCCGCGCTGACGGATCGCTTCGAGGTACTCGGGGCTGTTCGAGACACTGAATCGGTCGCGGGTGCGCACGTATTGGTCGCCAAAGAGCCGCCCCACCGGCAGGTAGCGCTCGGGGTCGACCCGCAAGGTGGTTGGGTCGATCAGTCCGTCGTGGCAGTGCAGCCAGAGCACCTCGCCGATTGCCAGCAGGCGAGAGGGCGAGACGTCGATGCGTTGTATGAGCCGGCATTCCAATGCGGCTGGACAATCGCTGATCCGGGGCGCTGCGATCGCGCGGCTCGATGCGCAGGCAAAGCCCACCGCTTCGACCTCACTGATCTCCGGGGGGAAGTCGGTGCTGCAGGCGTGCATGCGCTCAACCGTGGCTTCATCAACAAGATTGACGACGAATTCACCGTTTTCGAGAAGATGGCGGGCCGTGTCCTTGAGCCGACCATCGGGTCGCGTCTCGATGCTCACGATCACGATCGGGGGGTCGTCGCCCAGCAGGTTGAAGAAGCTGAAGGGCGCGGCGTTCACGACGCCGTTTGGCGAGCGTGTCGAAATCAAGGCGATCGGTCGCGGGACGATGAGTGCGGTGAGGAGCTTGTAGCGCGCTGCGGCCGCAAGGCGGGCAAGTTCGAAGTCCATCGGCGGACTGCCTCAATCGATCCGCGGGGCGGTCTCGAGGCTCCAGAGCGCGCGTAAGCGGTCCTGCGCCATGGGCTCGCCGAGGACCGGCCCAGCCAGCTCGATGAACTTGGCCGACAGCTCCGCATCAGTGAGCGGTGCATCGGGGTCGCCCTTGCGGGTGGGCTGAAGCCATTCGACCTTGCGGCCATCGGCCCATTCGAATTCCACCCGAGCGGCCCGCTGGCCCGGGAAGGCCGCATCAAGTGCGGGATCGACCGCCAGTTCGATCCGGCGCATCAACGACCGGGTCTCGGGATCGGTGAGTCGCTCTGCGCTGAACGCCGCCAGTCTGACGCTGCCGAACCTCAGGGCCGTCGCAATCACGAAGGGCAGGCTGAAACGTGCTTCGGCTGCGGTGACCGGGTGGGGATTGCCGGCGACGGCGAGCGCGGGTCCGTAGGTGCTGATCCGCACGCGCTGCAGGGTTTCGGGAGCGACCGCCAGTTGCTGCGCGAGCGCAAGCGTGCCGTCGATGGCCGCGAAGGTGTGGCCGCAGCAGCCATGATTTTTGAAGGTCATCTCGGTGATGTTGAAATGCGCGCCGAGCGAGGCCAGGGCCGCGTCCCAATCCGGGCCATCGCTCATAGCCCGTCCCAGTCCCGACTCGCCCTCCAGGATGTCGAGCGAGCCGGTGATGCCGACCTGCGCCATCTGAGCGGCAGCCAGGCCCGATTCGGCGGCTCGGCCGGCGTGCAGCGGCTTGGACATCGAGTCCATGCGAAAAGCCTGCTGCAGCCCTGCGGCGAAGGTTCCGACGGTCGCAAGTGCATGGGCATGGGCGGTCTTGTCGAGGCCGAGCAAACTCGCGCAGGCTGAAGCCGCGCCAAAGCAGCCGACCGTTCCAGTGTTGTGCCAGTAACGGTAGTGCGCCCGCCCCAGTGCGGCGCCAATTCGGGTCGATACCTCGTAGCCGGCCACGATGGCGCGCAGTAGCGTCATCCCGTCAACGCCCAGCGACTGAGCCAGTGCCCAGGCGGCTGAAATCGTCGGCGCGCCGGGATGGTAGATCGCTTCACGGTAGATGTCGTCGAACTCGACCGCGTGAGAGGCGGTCCCCTGGATCAGTGCGGCAGCGCGTACGCTTGCAGCACGTCCGAGGGCGAGCCGCGCTGGGCCACGATCGAGGTCCTCGGCGAGCATCCGCTGCAGCGGCACGGCCGGTGCTTCCACCAGGCCGGGCAGCAAGGCCGCGTACCAGTCGATCACGGCGCGTTTGGCGTGATGAACCACGGCTGGGCTCAAAGGGCCATCGGCCAAGCCAGTCGCAAACTGGGCAAATCGTTCGGTCAGGTACATTGCGCAACCTCTCGAGGACGGGGTCAGAGCGACTCGAAGCGGGCCGCCGAGCGATTCTTGCGCACGTCGTTCCACTCGAACACGCGACCGTGCGCGCACACGTGCACGCCGGCTGGTAGCAGGCGCGCGCAGGCGAGCGCGAACCCCAGATTGAAAAGGGCATCAGAGCCTTCGATGGTCGCGGGCACCATCGCTCCGGTGAGGACGATGGTCGCCGGTAGCGTGGCGCCCGCCAGGACACGGGCCGTCTGCGCGAGCGTATCGGTACCGTGGATCACCACGATCGAGCGCTCGGTCGCCCGGCGACAGGCCGCCACGATCTGTGCGCGGTGCTCCTCGGTCATGTCAAGACTGTCGATCAGCATTAACGTCTCGAGCGCCGGTGCAGGATCGAGCCGCGCCTGCGTGAGCAGACGTCCGAGCTGACTGTCGGCACCAAATCCGAGTTGACCGTTGGCCGGGTCGTAGCATTTGTCGAAGGTGCCGCCAGTGGCGATCACGCGCAGGGGTTCGGGACGCATAGGATTATCCGATTCGAAGCCGGTCGAGACGCGGTGGGCTCAGGGCTCGAGGGCCGATTGTGCGGCTTGTTCAATGAGCGCCAGCCAGTCAGCGTCGCTGCGCGGCCAAGCCGATTCGGGCCATCGATCCAGGCATTGCAGCAGGCCCGGCAGCAACCAGGCCGGAGGCAGGCCCAAGGCCCGCGGGGATTCGCGCCACAGCCGGCGAAGTACCGTGGGACTGATCGCCAGACGCTGCGCGAGCGCATCGATCACCACCCGATCCTGACCGCCATCGATCGCCCGCCGGATGAAGTGTTCGGCCGTTGCAAGCACCGGTGTGCCACCACTTGGCTCGGGGATCGGCTGGGCGGCGGCCTCGACGGGCATCAGTAGCTCCACGAGAAACGGCGCGAGCCAAGGCAAGCGCTCGAGCAGATGGGCGCGCGCTTGCGCGTGCCGTGGCGCCAGACGCAGCCAGTTATAGCAACCCAGATGCGCGCCAACCGGCGTTGTTTCCAGGCGCGCAAGCACCGAGCCGTCGAGCGGCTCGCGCAGGAGCTTGGACAGGCGCTGGTCTACCGCAGCTTCCCGGGCATCGATCGAGCGCAGCACCCGCCCGTAGAAATGACTGTCGACCGTGTGCTCGCGCAGCGCCTGCCGCAGCCGGGCGACGAAGTCGGGGTGTCGGTCTTGATGCGACAACAGGCCCGAGTGTGGGTCGGGCTCCAGACGGTGCTCACGATCGAGATGTCCCATCCAGTCGCTGCGTCGGCGTTCGAGGGTCGTCAACATCTGGGAAGCAAGCGCGTCGAACAGCACATCGAGCCAGGGAGCCTCCTGACGCAAGGCGCCGCGCTCACATTGCGCGAGCAGGTCGATCAAGAGCCCCAAGGTACGATCACCGAGCAGCGCCCGAAAATCATAGACGAGACGGTCGCGGTCGATGCCGACGAAGCGCAAGCCCAAGCCCCAGCGGCGCGCAAGGCCGGCGAAGATGGGGTTTCGCATCAGCGAAAGGCGCGAGGCAAGCGGCAGGATGACCAGCCACAGTCGCCAGTCCGGCGAGGGGTCGCGAAACACGAGGGCACGAGGGCTTTCGGTGTAGATCGCACCGAGCTGGGCGAGCTCGGGGCCGCAGACGCCGACGTCGCGCAGCTCAGCGTCGACCGGCTGAGCGGCCGCAAAGATTGCTTCGACGGCTGCCAATCGCGCGACTCCGGTCGCAGCCTGCGCCGCGGTCAGCCGGTGCGTCGGGCGAACACCAGCAGCCCCGCGCCGGCGAGCAGGACCGCGCCCGCCATCAGGGTGCGGGCGAGCGAACCGCGCCACAGTGCTTCGAGGGCAAAGAGGGAACCGGCGAACAGCACGGCGCGAGCGGTGCCCGCCGTACGCTGGGCGGGGCTGGGAGAGGTGATGGTCATGGCAGCCAATCTACCGCAATGTGGTCAAACAGGAAACCAGAAGCCCCGCGGACGATCGGATTCCAGCGGCCCTGGCCGATGGGCGGGGCTGTGCTGACCCCATCACCGGACAACAGGCGCAGGACATCCCCCGGTCGGGACCGGCGCCCAGTATAAAATTGAGGGTTTCGCGTGGCACACCACCAACCTGGCGCCCGAGGCTCGCGTTGACAAGGCGCGGCAGGCCACCCCGGGGCGCTCTGGAACCCGGCAGGGGCTGACAGGGCGGGCCCGGGCGACCGGTGGGGGTGGAGCCAGGCAGCCCGCTAGAACGATGGAGACTCGCCCATGAATGCTACTCCGAGCGCACCGAAGAGCGCCCCCTCGTCCTCCGTCGGCGGTTCGGCCTGGGCGCCGGCCAGCCGGGCGGCGCTTGCTGCACCGTCCTGGGTCCGGCATGGTCGACTCCTCGATTGGGTGGCGGAGATCGCCGCTCTGGTGGAGCCGCAGCGCATCCATTGGTGTGATGGGTCGCAAGCCGAGTATGAATCGCTTTGCGACCAGATGGTCGCTGCAGGCACGCTGTTGCGGCTCAACCCGGTGTTGCGCCCGAACTCCTTCCTCGCGCGCTCGGACCCGTCCGATGTGGCCCGGGTCGAGGATCGAACCTTTGTCTGTTCGGAGCGGCGCGAGGATGCTGGCCCGACCAACAACTGGGTCGAGCCGGCCCAGATGCGCGCCACGATGACCGGCCTCTTCAAGGGGGCCATGCGCGGGCGCACCCTCTATGTCATTCCGTTCTCGATGGGGCCCTTGGGCAGTCCGATCGCCCATGTCGGGATCGAATTGACCGACAGCCCTTATG
>CAZAVT010000093.1:0-11246 GCA_964488395.1 uncultured Burkholderiaceae bacterium
GGAGGTCGCAGACATTATTCAGCTTCCCGCATTTCTCGCGCGGCAGACCGATTTCATCCGGGCCGTGGCTTCGGCGGGCCGCCCGGTGAACATCAAGAAGGGGCAATTCCTTGCCCCGCATGACATGAAGCAGGTGGTCGACAAGGCCCGCGCTGCTGCTCTGGAGGCGGCGGGCGGCGATCCTCAGGGCGCGGATCTGATCATGGTCTGCGAGCGAGGCGCGAGCTTCGGCTACAACAATCTGGTTTCTGACATGCGCTCTCTCGCCATCATGCGCGAGACCGGCTGCCCGGTCGTGTTTGATGCAACGCACTCGGTCCAGCTCCCAGGAGGCCAGGGCAGTTCTTCAGGCGGGCAGCGCGAATTCGTGCCTGTGCTGGCGCGTGCTGCGATCGCTGCCGGCGTCGCTGGGCTGTTCATGGAGACCCACCCGGAGCCGAGCCGTGCGCTTTCCGATGGGCCCAACGCCTGGCCGCTCGCGCAGATGGCTGAGTTGCTGTCGGCGCTGGTCTCGATCGACCAGGTCGTCAAGCGCGTCGGATTTGCCGAGCAGCGCTGGCTCGCCGGCTGACCGACATCAAACCGGCCCCCGACGATGGGGCTGCGAACCGGGCTCAATCAGGGGAACAAGCATGCCAGCTTATGTGATTGCCGATGTGAAGGTCACCGATCCGCAGATCTACAGCCAGTACACTGCCCTGTCACCTGGCGCTGTCGCTGCCGCAGGGGGTGAGTTCATCGTTCGGGGCGGCCGAACCGAAGTGTTCGAAGGCAGCTATCAGCCCGCTCGAATGGTGGTCATTCGCTTTACTGACATCGCCGCCGCTCGCGCGTTCTATGATTCGGCGCTTTACACTCAGGCGCGGGCCCGGCGGGCCGGTGCGACCGAGTACTTCAACATGTTTGTCGTAGAGGGCATCCAGTCATGAGTTCGATCGTTGACATCATCGGCCGCGAGATCATCGATTCCCGTGGTAATCCCACGGTCGAGTGCGACGTCCTGCTCGAGTCCGGAGTCATGGGCCGGGCTGCCGTGCCTTCGGGAGCCTCGACTGGATCACGCGAGGCCATCGAGTTGCGCGACGGGGATTCAGCTCGTTATCTCGGCAAGGGGGTGCTGAGGGCAGTCGAGCATGTGAACACCGAGATCTGCGAGGCGCTGATCGGTCTCGACGCCAGTGAGCAGTCCTGGATCGACCGCACGCTGATCAACCTGGACGGCACCGAAAACAAGGAGCGTCTGGGTGCCAATGCCTTGCTCGCGGTATCCATGGCGGTGGCGCGGGCCGCAGCCGACGACTCTGGCCTGCCGCTTTATCGCTACTTCGGAGGATCCGCGCCGATGGCGCTGCCGGTTCCGATGATGAACGTGATCAACGGCGGGGCGCATGCCAACAACAATCTCGATCTGCAGGAATTCATGATTCTGCCCGTGGGGGCGAGCAGCTTTCGAGAGGCGCTGCGTTGCGGCGCTGAGGTCTTTCATGCCCTCAAGAAGTTGCTCCACAAGCGCGGGCTATCGACGGCGGTGGGCGATGAGGGTGGCTTCGCGCCGAGCGTCGAGAACCACGAAGCCGCGATCAAGCTGATCCTCGAGGCGATCGAGGCGGCGGGTTATGAGCCCGGTCGCCAGGTCGCACTGGGGCTGGACTGTGCGAGCTCTGAATTCTTTCGAGAGGGTCAATACCACCTGGAGGGCGAGGGGCTCAAGCTCTCGGCAGGTGACCTGGTCAACCTGCTCGCTACCTGGTGCGATCGATACCCGATCATTTCGATCGAGGATGGCATGGCAGAGAACGACTGGGAAGGCTGGCGTTTGCTCACCGAGCGACTCGGCGAGCGCGTCCAACTGGTGGGCGATGATCTCTTCGTGACCAACACCCGGATCCTCCAGCGTGGCATCGATGAGGGGGTGGCCAACTCGATCCTCATCAAGATCAACCAGATCGGGACTCTGACCGAGACCTTTGCCGCCATCGAACTCGCCAAGCGTCATAACTACACCGCGGTGGTCTCGCATCGTTCGGGGGAAACGGAGGACACGACGATCGCCGACCTGGCCGTCGCGACCAACGCCCTCCAGATCAAGACCGGTTCGATGAGCCGCTCCGACCGGATGGCCAAGTACAACCAGCTGCTGCGCATCGAGGAAGATCTCGGCGATACGGCAAGCTATCCCGGTCTGTCGGCTTTTTACAACCTTCGACGCGATCGTCGCAAGGTGTAATAAAGTCGCACGATGCGTTATCTCGCCCTTGTCCTGTCAGCGCTCCTGATCCTCATCCAATATCCGCTTTGGGTGGGCAAGGGGGGCTGGAATCATGTCTGGGAGCTCGAGGGCGAGCTCGCCGAGCAGGAGCGCGCCAATGCGCAGCGGCGCCTGCGCAATGCGGCGCTGGCGGCCGAGGTGGCCGATCTCAAGAGTGGGACTGCGGCCGTCGAGGAGCTCGCCAGGATGCAGCTTGGCATGGTGAAGCCCGGCGAGCTCTTCATCCATGTCAGCGCGCCCGACCCCGTCGACGCGGCGGCCCCGGCCAATCTGGCCAGGACGGGCGTTCTCAGTGCCGGCTCGGCGATGCCGGTGGTGGCGGCGGCTCGATAAACAGGCTCGCGCAGTCAACCGCGTCGAACCGATACGGCTCGTTGCAGAAGTCGCAGCGCACCTCGACCGCTTGTTGTTCGGCGAGGATCGATTCGATCTCCTCGCGCCCGAGCATCCGCAGCATGCCTTCGACCTTGGCCCTCGTGCAACCGCAACCGAACCGAAGCGGCTTCGGTTCGAAACCGATGATCGTCTCTTCGTGGAACAGCCTGGCGAGCACCTGATCGGAGTCGATCGAGAGCAGTTCCGCCGGCGTGATCGTGGCCGCGAGGTGCTGCATCCGGTTCCAGGCATCAGGATCGGCCTGCGGACGGATCGCCTGCTCGAGGCCCCCCTCGTCCGGAAGGCGTTGCAGCAGCATCCCGGCGGCGCGATCGCCGTGGGCGGCGAGCCATAGCCGAGTCGGCAATTGCTCGGAACGACTCATGTAGTGCTCGAGGACTTCGGCCACGGTGTCACCCTCGAACGGCACGATGCCCTGCCAGGCCTGCCGCCCAGCCGCTGCCGTGCCCGGGTCCAGGGTCACCGCGAAGCGGCCCCGGCCCTGTCGATTGACCAGGCTGGACAGGCTTGCGGACGGCTCGATGACCCCGCCTTCGCGCAACTTGACGGTCGCACGCATCCGGCCGTCCGAACGCGCTTCCACCACCAGCAGGCGGATCTCGGAATCGCCATGGATCTGCAGGATCAGGGAGCCGTCGAACTTGAGGGTCGCCGAGAGCAAGACCGCCGCTGCCGACAACTCACCCAGGATCGCCCGAACGGGCAGTGGCAGCTCGTGCCGACGGCTCACCTCCCGCCAGCAGGCGTCGAGCGAAACGATCTCGCCGCGCACGGGCGCATCGCGCAACATGAATCGACGGACTGCGTCGGTCATCGCTCAGAGCGCCTGCAGGCCGCGGCGGAACTCCCGGGCTTTCTCAACGTAGTTGGCGTTGCCCCGGCGGATCCGCTCGACCTCATCATCGGTGAGCATCCGCACCACCTTGCCGGGTGAACCCATCACCATGCTGCGGTCGGGAATCTCCTTGCCCTCGGTAATCAAGGCACCCGCCCCGATCAGGCACTCGCGGCCGATCCGCGCGCGGTTCAACACGACCGCCTGGATCCCGATCAGCGAGCCGTCACCGATGGTGCAGCCGTGCAGCATCACCTGATGGCCGACCGTCACGCCCTCGCCAATGATGACCGGGCAATCGTGGTCGGTGTGGATCACGGTGCCATCCTGGATATTGGACCGTGCCCCGATCTGCACTCGATCATTGTCGGCGCGGATGGTCACGTTGAACCACACGCTGGTCGAGCGTGCCAGCTCGACCCGGCCGATCAGTTCAGCCGAATCTGCGATCCAGGCATCGGGGTCGATGGTCGGAATCAGGTCGCCCAGCCGGTAAATGGCCATCATCATCGCTCCTATCGGAAGGCGTCAATCTTAAGGGAAGTCCTCCGATGAGCTCGCGCGGACGCTCGCTTCATCGTGAGCAGCCGGGATCGGGGATAATGCGAGCACGATGAATCATTCAGCGTCCAACCTGCCGGTCGCGCCCGATCTGGCCGGCGTTTGTCCTTACGAGCCGCAGCGCGCCGATCGGTCCGAGTGGCATGAGGTTCGAGGCCTGCAGATCCAGGTCCGTCGGTGGTCTACCCCCGGCGCGAGCGTCACTGGGGTGCCGTTGGTGCTGCTCCATGGCTGGATGGACTGCTCGGCGTCCTACCAGTTCATCGTCGACGAGCTGCGTGGGGGGTGGGAGTTGTTCGCGCCTGACTGGCGAGGATTTGGCTTGAGCGATCGAACCCCGGCCGATACCTACTGGTTCCCGGACTACCTGGCCGATCTCGATCAACTTCTCGATCGGATCGCCCCGGCTCAAGTGGTTGACCTGGTCGCGCACAGCATGGGCGGCAATATTGCGATGATGTACGCTGGAATTCGTCCTGAGCGCGTCCGGCGAGTGGTCAATCTGGAAGGGCTGGGGCTGCAGGCGACCCGGCCTTCGCAAGCTCCCCGGCGCTATCAGCGCTGGCTCAACGAACTACGCGAGGAGCGGCCTGCCGCTGGTCGGCCTTACGCGTCGATCGAGGCGGTCGCACAGCGCTTGATGCAGTCCAATCCCCGGCTCGACGGCCGGCGCGCCCTCTTTCTGGCGCCTCACTGGTCACGCCTGCGTGACGATGGACAGCGCGAAATGCTGGGCGACCCCTTGCATAAGCGGGTCAACCCCGTGCTCTATCGGGTGCCCGAAATCCTCGCCTGCTGGCGACAGATCGCCGCGCCCGTGCTCTGGGTCATGGCTGCTGAGCAGCCACCTGGCAAGTGGTTCATGGAGAGCGGCGCGCTGGAGCGGCGTCTGCGGGCGGTGCGCTCGCTCACACGGGCGGCGGTGGCCGATTCCGGGCACATGCTGCATCACGATCAGCCCGCCCGGATCGCAGCCCTGATCCAGGAGTTTCTTGGGTGAAGATCTCTTCAAGCATGCCGAAGCTGCCCGATCCGTGGGCGCTCAATGTCGACCTGCACTGCCATTCGTCGGTCTCGGACGGGGTGCTTGCGCCGGACGAACTGGTTTCGCGAGCCCTGGACCATGGCGTGCAGATCCTTTCGCTCACGGATCATGATGAGGTCGGTGGACAGGACGCAGCGGCGCGGGCCGCGGTTGCTCGTGGCCTGCCTTACATCGGCGGGGTGGAAATCTCGGTCACCTGGGGGGGCGAGACGATTCACGTGGTCGGCCTGCGGATCGACTGGTGCCACGAGGAACTGCGTGCCGGTCTGGCCCGCACCCGGGCGGGCAGGGACCAACGCGCCCGCGAGATGGCGGCTGACCTGGCGCGTGCGGGGATCCCGGACGCCTACGAAGGCGCGCTCCGCTACGTCGGTAACCCAGCCCTGATCTCGCGCACCCATTTCGCCCGGCACATTGTGGATACTGGCGTTTGTGCCCAGATCGATGAAGTGTTCCGCAAGTTCCTGAGCGAGGGCAAACCCGGCTATGTCGAGCATCGCTGGGCGAGGCTGCCCGAAGCCGTGGGCTGGATTCGCGCGGCTGGCGGTACGGCCGTTCTGGCGCACCCCGGGCGTTATCGCTTCAATCCGACGCAGCTCTGGGCCCTGATCGAGGAATTTCGCGAAGCTGGCGGGGAGGCCATCGAGGTGGTTTGCGGCAGTCACTCCAAAGACCAATATGGCCGATTCGCCAAGCTCGCCCGTGATGCGGGGCTCAAGGCCTCGCGTGGTTCGGATTTTCATGCGCCCGGCGAACGACATATCGAGCTCGGCCGGTTGCCTCCTCTGCCCGATTCGGTCGAGCCGGTCTGGGCCGACTGGCCCGAGGCGCTCCAGCTTGCCGCAAGCCTAGCCCGGCCCCCCGACGAGCGGCCTGCCACCGCCCCGCCCGGCGACTGACGGCATGTTTCAGCGTCTGCACGTTCATCCCGTGGATCCCCAGCCGCGGCTGTTGAATCGGGCAGTCGCAGCGCTACAGCGGGGTGGGGTCATCGCCATGCCGACCGATGCCTGTTTCGTGCTCGCTTGGTCGATGGGGGCGCGCGAGCCGCTCGAGCGGGTCCGCGCGATCCGCGGGCTCGATGATCGTCATCTCATGACCCTCATCTGCCGGGACCTGTCGCAACTCAGTCAATTCGCCCAGGTCGATACCCGCCAGTTCAGGTTCCTCAAGGAGCGCACCCCAGGTCCCTTCACCTTCGTCTTGCCGGCGACCCGCGAGGTTCCTCGGAGGCTGTTGCAGCCGTCCCGTCGCACGATTGGTCTGCGGGTTCCGGATTCGGTCGTGGTGGCAGCGCTGCTCGAGGCTTACGGCGGGCCAGTGCTCGCGACCACCCTGCAGATGCCGGGCGATGACACGCCGCTGAGCGACGCCGATGAGATCGAGACTCGCCTGGCCAAGCGGATCGACGCCCTGATCGACTCGGGTTCGCCCGGGGTCGAACCGACCACCGTGATCGACCTGAGCGGCGAGGAACCGCTCGTCCTGCGCCTGGGCCGAGGCGACCCCAATCAGCGCGCGCGGTAGAATCGGCGGCCAAAATCCTGACAGGCTGACATGTTTCAAGAACGAGTCGTCTCTGGCATGCGTCCGACCGGCGCCCTCCATCTGGGGCACTACCATGGCGCGCTCAAAAACTGGGTGCGGCTGCAGTCCGAGCATCCCTGCCTGTTTTTCGTGGCGGACTGGCATGCACTCACCACCCACTACGATTCGCCGGATGTCATTGCCGACAACATCTGGGAAATGGTGATCGACTGGCTGGCCGCCGGGATCGATCCCCAACAGTCGACGCTGTTCATCCAGTCCCGAGTGCCCGAACATGCCGAGCTCCATCTGCTGCTGTCGATGTGCACCCCGCTGGGCTGGCTCGAGCGGGTGCCCACCTACAAGGATCAGCAGGAAAAACTCGCAGATCGGGACCTCGCCACCTACGGTTTCCTGGGCTATCCCCTCCTGCAGGCAGCCGACATCCTGATGTACCGGGCCGCCTGGGTGCCGGTCGGCGAGGATCAGGTCCCGCATATCGAGCTCACCCGCGAGGTTGCCCGGCGCTTCAATCACCTCTTCGGCCGCGAACCAGGATTCGAGGACAAGGCCCGCGAGGCCGTACGACGGCTGGGGAGCAAGCGCGCGAAGCTTTACGACGAACTGCGCAAGCGCTACCAGGAGCAGGGTGATGAGGCGGCGCTGCAGCAGGGGCGTGAGCTGCTCGAGCAGTCGGCCAACCTCAGCCTGGGTGACCGGGAGCGCCTGTTCGGCTACCTCGAGGGTAGCCGCAAGATCATTTTGAGCGAACCGCAGGCCCTGCTCACTGAGGCATCACGCATGCCTGGCATTGATGGGCAGAAGATGTCCAAGAGCTACGGCAATGCGATCGCCATGCGCGAGGCGCCCGATTCGGTCCGGCAGAAGATCCGCACCATGCCGACAGATCCCGCTCGCGTTCGGCGCACCGATCCGGGCGATCCTGGGCGCTGCCCGGTTTGGCAGCTACACGAGGTTTACAGTGATGACACCACTCGGCAGTGGGTCCAGGTCGGTTGCAAGAGTGCCGGGATCGGTTGCCTTGACTGCAAGCAGCCGGTGATCGAGGCTGTCTTGAAGGAGCAAGAGGGATTCAGGGAGCGAGCTCAGCCGTTCCTCGATGACCGGAGCCTGCTGCGCAACATCATCGCCGATGGCTGCGAGCGGGCCCGCCGGCAGGCGGAGGAGACGATGCGTGATGTCCGCGAGGTGATGGGTCTGAACTATGGTTGAAGGCCCCGGCCCGTCGGCCTGGGTGATGACCGGTCTGCGCGGCCTGGCCCCCGGCGCCCGGGTGCTCGACTTTGCCTGCGGTCGAGGCCGGCACACCCGGGCCGCGGCTGAGTTGGGCTTCCGGGTAACGGCGGTCGATCGCGACTGGGCGGCACTGGGTGCGCTCGAGGCGGCTGCGCTGCCTGGAGTTGCCACGCTCCAGGCTGACCTCGAGGCCGACTCCTGGCCCCTTGAGCCCTGCGGGTTCGAGGCGATCGTGGTCTGCAATTACCTGGATCGGCCGCGCCTCGATCGACTCTGCGCGCTGCTTGCGCCGGGCGGGGAGTTGATTTACGAAACCTTCGCGCGAGGCAACGAGCGCTACGGTCGCCCGAGCAATCCCGACTATCTGCTCGCCGAGGGCGAGTTGTTCGACCTGGCCCGACGCAATGGCCTGCATGTGCTCGCCTACGAGGACGGATTCGCCGGAGGCGCTCGCCAGGCCAGGATCCAGCGCCTGCGGGCACTGCGCCCTCCGTTCGACCTGCAGGCCTTCGCGCTAGAATGGTGATTTTCCCGGAACGATCCCCATGATCCAGGGCAGCATTGTTGCGATCGTCACGCCGATGCACGAGGACGGCCGCCTCGATCTCGAGGCCTATCGCCGCTTGATCGATTGGCATGTCGCCGAGGGGACGGCAGCGATCGTTGCTGTCGGTACGACGGGTGAGTCACCGACCGTCGACTTCGAAGAGCATTGCACGCTGATCCGGGTGGCCGTCGAGCAGGCTGCGGGGCGGGTGCCGATCATCGCGGGGACTGGTGCCAATTCCACCCGCGAGGCCGTCGAACTTACCCGTTACGCCCGCGAGATCGGTGCGCAAGCGAGCCTGCAGGTCGTGCCCTATTACAACAAGCCCACTCAGGAGGGGCTCTACCAGCACTTCCGAACGGTCGCCGAGCAGGCCGGGCTGCCAGTGATTCTCTACAACGTGCCTGGACGCACGGTCGCCGACCTGTCCAACGACACCGTGCTGCGATTAGCGCAGGTGCCCGGTATCGTCGGGTTGAAGGATGCCACGGGCGACATCCCGAGGGGCTCCGACCTGCTCGCTCGCCTGCCGGCGGGCTTTGCTGTCTACAGCGGCAATGATGATTCAGCGTTGGCCTTGATGGCGATGGGTTCCCATGGGGTGATCTCGGTGACCGCCAATATCGCGCCTGGCCCGATGGCAGCCATGTGTCGAGCCGCGCTGGGGGGGGACTGGAAGACCGCGCAGGCCATCAATCGGCGCCTGTTGCCGCTGCACTTCAAGCTATTCGTGGAGGCCAATCCGATTCCGCTCAAATGGGCGATGGCCGAGCGGGGTCTGATCGGGCGTGGCATCCGGCTGCCATTGACCCCTTTGTCACCCGCGCAGCATGACGCGGTTCGTTCGGCCCTCCAGGCAGCAGGTATCTAACATGAGGACTGACATGGCATGGCGTAGGGTCCGACCCCTGGCCCTGGTTTGCTTGGGCCTGACGCTGTCGGCCTGCGCTGTGACCGAGTGGGCCGACGAAAAGACTCGTATCGATTACCGTTCGGCGAGTTCCCGCCCGTCGCTCGACGTGCCGCCTGACCTGGTGACGCCCCGGGCTGATCCTCGCTACCTGCTGCCGGAGCCAGCCGCGGCCGATCGCACTCTTTCGGGATTTGAGCGTGGCCGGGGCGTGCCCTCGGCGCAAGGCTCGTCGATCATGCCCAGGATCGCGGGGCTGCGCATCGAGCGCGAAGGTGCCCGGCGTTGGCTCTTGGTCGAAGCGACGCCCGAAAATCTCTGGACTCAGGTCCGGGACTTCTGGACTGATAACGGTTTCAGGATGGACGTGGAGCGTCCCGATGCCGGGATTCTCGAAACCGATTGGGCCGAAAACCGCGCCAAGATCCCCATGGATCTGATCCGTCGCACGCTGGGTCGGGTACTCGATAGCCTCTACTCCACCTCCGAACGGGACCGTTTCCGGACCCGGTTCGAGCGTACCGATCGCGGCACTGAGATCCATATCAGTCATCGAGGCATGGTTGAGGTCTATTCCTCCTCTGAAAAGGACAAGACCGTCTGGCAGCCTCGGCCCAGCGATCCCGAACTCGAAGCCGAATTCCTCAATCGCCTGATGCTCCGGTTGGGTGGCCGCGATGCCCGCCCGGCCCCGAGCGCTCCCCAAGCAACAGCGGCGGCCGCGCCGGGCGCGGCCGCTGGCGATCGTCCAGCGGGTTCGGCCAGTGCTGTTGCGGCTGTGCCGGCTGCGCCGGCGTTGCAATTGCGTCTGACCGGTGAGGGCGCTGGCCGTCGGATCGAGCTTGATCAGCCCTTCGATCGCGCCTGGCGCAGTGTCGGCCTCGCGCTAGACCGCGGTAGTTTCACGATCGAGGATCGGGATCGCTCCGCTGGGATCTACTTCGTGCGCTACATCGATGCCGATGAGCAGGCACGGGCGGCTGCGAGCGGCAAGGGGTTCTTCGCGCGCTTGTTCAGCGGCGGGCGTACGCCGCAGGTGCAGAAGTTCCGATTCGTGGTCGCTTCGGCGGACGGCGTGACCCGGGTGACGGTGCTCGACAAGGACGGACAGGCGACCCGTGACGCGGACCGGACGACCGTCAACCGCATGTTGGAATTGCTCAACCAGGAACTATCCCGCTGATTCGCGCCTGCGACGACGCGGGGAGCGAGCAGCGTGCGTTTTGCCAGCCTGGGCAGTGGCAGCGAGGGGAACGGACTCGTCATCGAGACCCGGGACGGCAGCCGTTGTTCGCGGCTTCTGATCGACTGCGGCTTCAGTCTTAAGGAAAGCGAGCGGCGCCTGCGGGCGGCGGGCATCGAACCCGACGGGCTCGATGCGATCCTCGTCACCCACGAACATGGCGATCATATCGATGGGGTGTCCCGACTCGCGGCCGCCTACGCCATCCCGGTCTACCTGACTCACGGCACACTCATGGCTGGGGCGGGCGATCTGGTTCAGCGCTGCGAGATCCATGAGATCGAACCCGATCGGGCCTTTACACTGGCCGGGTTTGGCGTCTTGCCGGTCGCCGTGCCGCACGACGCCCGCGAGCCAGTGCAGTACGTGATCGATGACGGACGGCTCAGGCTCGGCGTACTCACCGATATCGGACACGGCACGCCTCACGTCCAGCGGGCCTATTCCGGCGTCGACGCGCTGGTGCTCGAGTGCAATCATGATGCCGAGATGCTCGCGGCCAATCCCCGCTATCCGCCCTCGCTCAAGCGCCGCATCGGCGGTCCCTACGGTCATCTGGCCAATACCGAGGCAGCGACCATCCTGGCAGGCCTTGAGCGGAGTCGCCTTCGGCAGGTGATCGCGGCCCATCTCAGCCGCCACAACAACACCGAGGA
>CAZAVT010000094.1:0-9459 GCA_964488395.1 uncultured Burkholderiaceae bacterium
TCCCTGGTCGGCAATACCAAGCAGATCGAGGAGGGGCGGATCGTCCTCGCCGCCACCACGGGGCTCAAGCGCTCGGCCGCGACACCGACCGTACCGACGGTCGCGGAAAGCGGAGTTCCTGGCTACGAGGCGCTGACCTTTCAGGGGGTGATCGCGCCGGGGGGGCTCCCGCGGCCGATCGTCGAGCGGATGAACGCTGCTCTGGTCAAGGTGGGAACGCGGCCGGCGCTGGTCGATAAACTCGCGGTTCAGGGCATGGAGGTCAGCATCTCGACGCCGGAGGAGATGCGCGACATGTTCCTTCGCGAGACCAAGACCTACAAGGCGATCCTGGCCGATCTCGGCCCGCTCCAGTAGGCGCGCTTGTCTGCGATGGTTGGGTTCGAGAACTGGCGACGTGACGCGCTCAATGTGAGTGATTTCCGGCGCCTCGCGCAGCGCCGATTGCCGCGTGGTCTTTTTGAGTTCGTCGATCGAGGCACCGAGGATGAGGTGGCCCTGCGCAGCAACCGGGCGTCCTTCGACGCCTGGCGCTTTGTGCCGCGGACCCTGGTGGACGTCTCGCAGAGATCCGCCGCGATTGAGCTCCTCGGTCAGCAGCAAACGCTGCCACTGGTGATCGCCCCCACTGGGGCGGCTGGGCTCATGTGGCACGATGGCGAGATCGCAGTGGCTCGCGCGGCGGCCCAGCTCGGCGTTCCGTTCACCGTGGCGACCGGCTCGCTCGCATCGATCGAACGGGTGGCCGCGGAAAGCGGTGCCCGCTGCTGGTTTCAGCTCTATATGTGGCCGCAGCGGGAACTGTCCCTCGAGCTGGTCGATCGTGCGAGGCTGGCTGGCTGCGAGGCGCTGGTCGTGACGGTCGATACCGCGGTTCCATCGAACCGCGAGTACAACCTGCGAAACGGCTTCAGCATTCCCTTTCGCTTCAGCCGTCGCAATATTCTCGACGTGGCAGCGCATCCGCGTTGGCTCCTGGGTGTGCTGATGCGCTACCTGATGAGCAGCGGCATGCCTCGTTACGAGAACTACCCGGCTGCCCTGCGTTCGAGCGTGACGGCAAAGCCGCTCGGGCGTGCCATGGCCAAGTCCGACAGCCTCAGCTGGTCGGACCTGCGCGAGCTACGCCGGCATTGGTCTGGGCCGATGTTGCTGAAAGGCGTGCTGGCGCCCGAAGATGCCCGCCAGGCGCTTGCCTGCGGCGTCGATGGGTTGATCGTCTCCAACCATGGAGGTCGGATGCTTGATCAATCGGTGCCACCCTTGCTGGTCCTGCCACGGATTGTCGAAGCGATCGGTGGGCGGATTCCGGTGCTCCTCGATAGCGGCGTCCAGCGCGGCAGCGACGTTGTCAAGGCGCTCGCGTTGGGTGCGAGCGCTGTGCTGGTCGGCCGGGCGACGCTCTACGGCGTGGCGGTCGCCGGTCAGTCGGGCGCCGAGCGAGTGCTCGCGCTGCTCGCCGAGGAAATCACCCGGGTGCTGGGGCTGATTGGTCGTCCCCGGATCGCCGATCTGGATCCCGACTGTCTCATCGCTTGGCCGCCCGGCGATGACCAAGCGAGTCCGGACGACGTTTGAATCATCTTTATCACGCAGCCCTTTCAGCGCACGACCCGCAAGGCCGCAAGCTCGCTGGCGCCCCATACCTGCACTCTTTCGCTCTGGGCGAAGCGGCCTGCCGCTTCCGAAAGATCGCCCAGGCTGACGTAGATTGCATCCTGGCAGTCCGCTTCATGGGCTGCCGCGCGCAGCGCCCGTAGTCCGTCGACACCGATCTGGGCGCTCTTCCAGCGCCGTGCGCAAACGGCAGCGCGGCGACCGTCCTTGAAGGTCTGGAAGTCCACTCCAGAACGATCGCTGCGTTCAACGATATATCCATCGCTCGTCAGGGCCGTCTCGAGCGCGGCGCAGAAGGCGGGCCAGTCCATCGCTCGGACCCCCGCTTGAGTGCGCTCAATAGCTCGTGCGCTGGGCTGCTTCAGTTGGCGCCAGGCAGCCATCAGGCCGATCACGACGAAGGGCATCGAGGCCAGCGCGCCAGCGAGCTTGAGGCGCTCGGGTAAAAGCGCATAGGCGATCAGCGACAAGAGCGCTGCCACACCCAGGCTCTTCCACCAGGGAGAGCGCAGGAGAATCGCGAAGAGGGAGTTCTTAGGCAGGGTCCACTTCAAGTCGTCTACTCCCATCGGCTGCCCCCGCGCCGGCGCGAGGCCAAGAATCTTGCCCGGTCATTGGGCCGGACGCGGATTCTACTGCCTCGCTTTTTCCGGCAAGATCGACGTTTCGTGGCATCGATCGGAGCGACTCATGATCCTGGTTCCTCCCGAAAGGATCGCGCAGTACACGGCCCGCGGCTGGTGGGGCGAGCGTACGATTGGCGAGCTTTTCGTCGAGCGGGTCCGCGAGGCGCCTGGACGCTGGGCAGTCGTGGACCCGCCCAACCTCGAGTCGATCGCGGGCATCGAGCCAGGTGCCTGGTCCTGGTCGGCACTGGCACAGGCGGTCGCAAGGTTCATCGCCTGGTTCGACGAGCAGGGGCTCGTCCGCGATCAGGTCCTCCTGATGCAGTTGCCGAATTGCCTTGAGCAGCACGCAGTTTATCTGGCGTGCGCATTCACGGGTGTCATCGTAACGCCCGTGCCCGTTCAATACCGCGCCCATGAGCTCGAACAGGTCATCGCCGTGAGCGGCGCGCGGGTCGCGCTGATCGCCGCAAGGGTCGGCCGCTTCGACCTTGCGGGCCACTGGCTGGAGCATCGTCCGCGCTTTGTTGGGCTGCGATCGATCGCCGTTCTCGCACAGGAGGCCCGCGCTGGCTGCGATCGGCTTGCGCCCTGGCGCCCCGGCTTGGCGTCCATCGGCGACCCGACCGAAGCCCTTCTCGCGGCCCAGCGGGCCTGCGGCGTCACCGCCCATGATGTGCTGACGATCTGCTGGACCTCCGGTACCGAGGCGAGTCCGAAAGGGGTTCCTCGCAATCACAACGAGTGGCTGCTGGTCGGTCGATCGGTCGTTGATGCCGGACAGATCGCTCAGGGGGCGACGATGCTGGTGCCGTTTCCCTTCGTGAACATGGCCGGTCTCTCGACCAGCCTGATGGCGTGGCTGCTGACCGGTGCGACCCTGCATCAGCACCATCCATTTGACCTCGAGGTCTTTATCGCTCAACTGAGGCGCCATCCGACCGACTACAGCATCGCGGCCCCCGCGGTGCTCACCATGCTTCTGAAGGAGCCACACCGACTCGAGGGGGTCGATCTCACTCGCCTACGGCGGATTGGCTCGGGCGGTGCGCCGATCGCCGAGTGGCTGGTCGAGGAGTTCGGTCAGCGATTCGGCATCGAGGTGGTCAATTATTTCGGCTCCAACGAGGGTGCCGCGCTGGCTGCAGCGCCTCAGGACATCCCCGATCGCCGGCAACGCGCCCAGTTCTTCCCGCGGGTGGGCGTCGATGGCTTTGAATGGTCGCTCACCAACTCGCGAAGGGTGCAGACCCGGCTGGTCGACCAGGAGACCGGCGAGCCCATCACCGGTCCGGGGCGAGTCGGGGAACTGCGTTTCAAGGGAGCCACCATTTTTAGTGGCTACTATCGGGCGCCCGAACTCACCGCGCGTGCTTTCGACGACGAAGGTTTCTACCGGACAGGCGATCTCTTCGAACTCGCTGGGGATCGGTTGCAGTACTACCGCTTCGTTGGTCGCAGCAAGGATATTGTCATTCGCGGCGGAATGAACATCTCGTCCGAGGAAATAGAGGGGCTGCTGCTGGGTCATCCCAAGGTCCGAGAGGCGGCTGTGATCGGCGTTCCCGATGCAACCATGGGTGAACGGGTCTGCGCCGTGGTCGTTCCTCAGGCCGGGCAGTCGCTGGAACTTCCCGAACTACTCGAGTTCCTCCGTGACAGCGAGAGCGTCGCCGCTTACAAATGGCCCGAGCGTCTGGTTCTGATGGACGCCTTGCCGCGCAATCCGGTCGGTAAAGTCCTCAAGCGGGTGCTGCGCGAGTCGGTGCTGGGGTCCTGAGGGACGACCGCCAGCGTCTGGGTCGGGCCTGTGGGTCAGCGGTAGGAAAACGACTCGCGGTCGTGCCGGGCCCAGATCTCCTGCGAAAACGCGCGGGTCGGATCGATGGCCACGCCGTTTTGCAGCAATTCGTAATGAAGGTGCACGCCTGTTGCTCGGCCCGAACGGCCAACCCTGCCGATGGTCTGCCCGAGGACCACCTGCTCACCCTGCTGCACGTTGCGAGCGCTCAGGTGGGCATAGCGGGTCACGTAGCCACCGGCGTGCTCGATCTCGATCAACTGGCCGTGCGGGCCCGCCGGCCCCGAGCGGGTCACACGGCCGCTTGCCGTTGCAATCACGGGAGCGCCCATGCGGGTGACGAGGTCGACCCCTTCATGGCGGCTGGCTCGCCGGGTCATGGGGTCGGTTCTCAAGCCGAAGTGGCTGGAGATGTAGAACGACTCCTCCAGTGGCAAGGCCACCGGTCGCTGGGTGAACGGCAGTAGGCGGGAGCGCCAGAGCTGTTCGATGGGCTGAACGCCCCGTTCCAGGAGGTCCAGGTCCTTGGTCGTCGACTGGACTTCTGCCTCGAAGGTGTCAGCGCCAGGACGCGGCCGGTCGAGTGGTTGGAAAGCGCCACCCCTGGCCGGACGGGCCTTCGGGTCAGGGTTGGGCAAGCCGAGGCTGCGCATGAGCCCGACCTGCGCGGTCTCGATCTGCGCGATCCGCTCGACCGTACCCGCCAGTCGCTTTTGCAGGTCGGCCAGCTGCTTGCGGTACTGCTGCTCGATCCGGGTCTGTTCTCGCGTGAGCGTCGCGATCTGGGTCGCCCGCTGCTTCAGCTCGCGATCGAATTCCGTGCGCGCAGCGCTGAGTTGGCTCTGCAGATGCTGGAGTTGTCTCGCCTTTTCGGTCTCGTGTTCGCGCAGGGTGCGGACCTTGTCCTCATGCAGGGCCAGCAGGGAACGCTCCTTGTCGATCCGATGGAAGCGGGCCACCTCGGCCGCCTGGATCCGGTGGAGCTCCTGCAATTGCTCCCGCTCGACCTGCAGTTGGTGTCGGAGCGCGTCGAGTCGTTCCTGGTACTGTGATTCGATCCTTGCGAGCTCGGCGCGGCTGACGATCGGAGGCGCGCCGGCGGCCACACTGGCGGGATCGATCTGGACGAGCCGGAATCCCGATTGATACAACATCGCCACGGAGGTGGCGACGAAGGCCATCAGAGCAAGCACCAGCCCGCCGCGTCGGACGAGGCGAGGGCCGCCATGCTTGACGAACAGGGTACGTGAGCTCGGCAGTGGCATCATGTATCCATCAAAGAATCAATCACTTACGGTAGGGTCCCGAGCCTCGGGAACCGACGAAAGCGGGATTATTCACCACTTTTGGGCTGATGTCTCGCAAGCGGTCGTCGTGAGGTTATCCGCGGCTGCGCACGGGTTTTTGCGAAACCGCCGGTAACCGTTAGATTGCCAGGCTCCACCGGAACTTTCTTCCTGAGGTTGCATCCATGAATCGGAGACACTTGCTAACTGGCCTACTCACCCTGGGTACCGCAGCCGGGGCGCGCGCCCAGTCGGCTGCAAAGCCGGTGCGTATCCTGGTCCCCGCGGGTCCTGGCGGGCCGACGGATTTCATGCTCCGGACCGCCAACCAGCGGGTTGAGCCCATCCTGGGCCAGCCCCTCGTCCTCGAATACAAGCCGGGTGCGGCCGGGATCACCGCGATCCAGGCGGGTCTGGCGCTGCCACCGGACGGCGCAACGCTGATTGGTGTCTATACCGCACTCGCTTTCAACCCGGCGAGCTACACACGATTGCCCTACGACACCTTCCGTGATCTCGATGCGGTTTCACTGCTGGTGAACATTCCGCTGATCCTGGCAGCAGGTCCGCAAACGCCGATCGAGTCGGTCGGCGATCTGATCAGGTGGGGGCGGGCCAATCCTGGCAAGCTGACCATCGGCGCATCGGGACTGGGGGGTGGCTCCCACCTCGGAGGGCTGATGCTCGGCATGGCCACGGGCCTTGACCTGACGATCGTTCCCTACAAGGGAGGCGCCGACGCCTTGCCGGATTTGGTGAGCGGTCGCATATCGCTGATGCTCGATAGTTTCCAGACCTTGAAGGCTCAGGCTGATGCGGGGCGCGTACGTCTACTCGGGGTGGCCAGCCTCAATCGGCAGGAGTTTGCCCCTGGTCTCGCCACAGTCGCTGAAACCGTGGCCGGCTATTCAGCGGCGGCCTGGCAGGGCCTCGCGGTCAAGGCCGGCACGCCACCGGCCGAGCGCAATCGACTGGCCCAGGCCTACTCGGCAGCGATGCGCGATCCCAGCGTCCGTGCGACGCTGATTGGCAGGGGGTTCGAGCCCGTGGGCAGTACACCGTCGGAATTTGCGGCAGTGCTGCGCAGTGATGTCGAGACCTGGGCGCCGATCATCCGCAAGGCGGGCCTCAAGAATGACTGACATCGGACGTGCGCCGATCGTCTTTTTTTTCTCGGTCCGGTCAGTCTATGCCTATTTTGCAGCCGAGCGTCTCATCGCGCTCGCTCGTCGACATGATCGACGCATCGAGTATTGCCCAGTCGATCTCTCGCAAGTGGTTCCTGCCTTTGGCAGCCAACCCTTTTCTGACCGTGCACCTCGCGCGAGGGCACTTCAGTTCGATCTCGAAGTGCGGCGTTGGAGCGAGTACCTCGATCTGCCGGTCATCGTCGATCCTGTCCATCATCACGGCGATCGTTTGGGTCCGTCCGCCCTGGTTCTCGCGGCCCAGGAGGCAGGATGCGATCTTGATCGCTTCGTGCCTGCGCTGCTCACCGCCTTGTGGCGGGATGACCGGGACATTGCGGCCCCTGCCGTCCTCGAGGGCATCATCCGAGACTGTGGGCTCGAGCCCGCGCCGCTTCTTGGAAGAATGGCCGATGCGGCGATGGCGGCGGCGTTTCAGCGGTGCACCGATCGGGCCATCGCACTGGGTGTGCCCGGTTCGCCGAGTTTTCTCGTCGACGGCGAACTCTTTTATGGACAGGACCGCTTGATGTTCGTCGAACGTCAACTGACCCGGCCGTTTGCTCGCAAGGAGAGCGATGGTCCCCTATACTCGCCGAAACGTGACTCGTCACTGCAGCCTTGAGAGGTGAATCGGATGGCTCCTGAGACCCTGTTTGAAACCCTCGTCCAGATGACCCACCGCTTCTACTGGTATCTCGACGAATTCCGCTACCAGGACATGATCGACATGATGCGCGAGGACGGCGTCTGGCATCGCCAAGGCAAGGTTCTCCGAGGGCGTGAGCAGGTGCTCGAAGCGTTGAACCAGCGGCCCGCGACCCAGCGGATCCGCCATGTCCTCACGAACCCCTTCATCGTCGATCGCCGTGATAACTCGGTGAGAATGAGCGCCTACATGATTGCGTTCAAGGCCGATGAGGGCGTGCGTCAGCCCGCCCCGCAGACCATCGAGGGCCCCTCCCGGATGCTGCTGCTAGACATCGTGTTCGAATACAGCGGGGGCCGTTGGTGGATCGTCGAACAAAAGGGTGTGCCCGAGTTCGAAATCCGTCCCAACCGCTGAACATCCATTTTCTTGGGGAGCCGCCGATGAACCATGGTCATCGAAAACGCCGCCGATCCTTCCTTGCGGGAGCGAGCGCTGCCGGTCTCTTGGCCTCGGTACCCACTTGGGCCCAGGCGCAGTATCCCAGCCGACCTGTCAGGATCCTGGTGGGCTTTGCCGCTGGCGGGCCAACCGATGTGATCGCTCGTCTGATTGCGGCCGAGTTGACGACCCGGTTTGGCCAGACCTTCGTGGTCGAGAATCGACCCGGCGCCAATTCAATGATCGCGACCGATCAGGTGATGCGAGCGCCGCCCGATGGGTACACCCTGATCGCGACGACCCTCGCGCACAACATCAACCGGATCCTTGCGCCGGACAAGGCCAAGTACGATCCCGTGAAGGACTTTGCGCCGATCAGCCTGGTTGCATCGACGCCAATGATCGCGGTAACCGGTTTCAACACGCCGATTGGCAGCATCGGCGATCTGGTCAGGCTCGCGCGCGCCAAGCCCGGCGAAGTCAACTATGGATCGGCAGGTCATGGTGGCTCGGCGCATTTGGCGGGTGCGGCACTCGCCGTGCAATCGGGCACCGAGATGACCCATATCCCCTTCAAGGGGAACGCGCCGGCGCTGACCGAGGTCATGGCCGGACGGGTGACTTTCATGTTCTATCCGATGATCGGGATTGCCGAGCGGGTGGCTCAGCGGCAGTTAAAGGCTCTCGGCGTCTCGACGGCCCAGCGTCATCCCGACTTCCCTGACGTGCCCACCATGTCCGAGCTCGGGTTCCCGGGCTTCGAGGAAAACACGCCCGGTTTGCCCTACCTGGCGCCGGCGGGCACACCGTCGGCGATCATCGCTCGTCTGGCCGATGGCATGCGCGAGATCGTTGCCAAACCCTCGTTCCAGGAACGGCTTCGCGCCCTCGGCGCCGTACCGATCGGATCGACGCCCGAACAACTCACTGCCTGGCTCAAGACCGATTACGAGCGTTGGGACCGGCTCATCGCTGCGGCCAAGATCCAACCTGAGTAAGTTTGCTTCAGCCGTGGCCTAGCAGGTCCAGCAACGCATTGTCGTGAGCTGTCGAGTCGGCCTCGATCATGAGCGCGGCTCCGCCGCTGGCTGAGGCTGCCGTCCCAAGGCAGGGCGCCCAGGGTGAATCCCTTCGCGCCAGGACCTTCACCTGTGTTCCGAGCGCTCGCAAGCGCTCGACCATGGGGTAGTCCAGCGCGGCGTGCAGCGCTGACCCAGCATGCCTGGGCTGCTTGACCATTTCCCGAAACTCGAGCGTCATTGCTTGCGGATCAATCGCGAGCGGATCGATTCGCGTGCACTCGCGACGTCGGTCGAACCAGGGCCACCACAACGCCATGTCGCGCCTCATGTGCCAGAGCCGGAGCAGGTGACTGCCGTCGTCGCACGGTTCAAGCGGACCGAGCCGGGCAAGCCACTGGTTAGTGAGCGAGGATCGCTGATCGGCAGGCAGGCTGGCTGGTGCGTCGAGGATCAGCCCATCGAATCGATCTCGTTCATTCAAGTAGGCTTCGATCGCGACAGCCGCACCGGTTTCGACGCCAAGCAGGCTGGCATGGCTGATACCCAGGGCCGACAGGGCTTCGAGCAGGACCTTTGAGAGACCGGCGATCGTTTGCGGGAAAGAAGGGTCCGCGATCGACTCGCCATGACCTGGAAGATCCATGGCCAGTATCTCGCGGCCGCTCCGGGCGGCCAGGCGCTTCATTTGCGTATCGAGCAGGGCGGAGGAGCCGGGCAGGGGATGCACGATCACCAACGGCCGGTGTTTGGCTGCTCCTGCCGGATCAAGGGTTATCCGGCGCACCATCACGCGATGCCCGCTGAGCTCGAGGTAGTCGGTGGTCGTGCGA
>CAZAVT010000094.1:9469-11240 GCA_964488395.1 uncultured Burkholderiaceae bacterium
CTGGCACGCTGGTGCGGGAGGTGCTCCATCCTGCCCTGGGTATTTCAGGAAACACTTCACCTCGGCACGTGCGGCGTCCTCGGCTTCTCGGGGGAAGACCTCGCTCCAGCAGTCGGGCGGGACCCGGTGGCGGTGGTCAAACAGGCTGTCGCCTGGTCGCCAACCCAGGCACACCGGGACCTTGGCCGCCTGCAACGCCGCGAGGCCGCGATGTCGATAGGCCGATGCGTACCCGGTGCGGTAGCCGTCACCGGCTTCGAGAAATTCGACAACGCCCCGGTGCAGGGCATCGAGCTCAGGCATATCGCAGTCAGCGCGATGGGCCTGATCCTGGAGATTCCAGGGCCAGAAGATGTATTGCTCACGAAACCGAAACCAGAGCCACAGGAGGTGGGCCCCTTCCCAACTCGGTACGATCGGCAACAGGTAGGCGTCCGGACGATGCTTGCGAACCTCTTCCGGGAAAATCGGAAAACCGTCCGTCATAGCCATTGAACAGCGTGCCGGGTGGCGAACAGCGAACTCGACCGCGATCTGCGCGCCGGTATGGCGGCCGTGAACGGCGACCCGCTCGATCGACAAGGCAGTCAGCGTGTCGGCAAGCGCATCGGCAAAGTCCTCGGTTTCAGGCTGCGCGAGCGGCAGGGGATCGGACAATCCAAAGCCTGGGGTGTCGAAGGCGAGCACCGTGAAGTGCTCGGCATACACCCGCTGCATGAGCTCGACCGCCTTGAACGAGACGGGTGACGCGTGAAGCAGTACGACAACCGGACCCTGTCCAGCTCTTGAATAGTGGACTCGTCGTTGACCGACGCTAACGAAGTGGCGGCTGATGCGAAGATTCATTGGGCAAGTCCCAAAACGCCGGGGTTGAGTCGGTGGTGAGGGTCCAGGCCGTCTCGCAAACGCTCAAGGAGCTGGCGCGAGCCGGGGTCAAGACGCTGAGCGTGCGGATAATAGCGTGCGACCTGCACGTGGACCGCGTCATGGGCCTGCAGGATGTCCCTGAGCACATCACGCTGCCGAAGGACAGCGGCTCGTCGCGCCGGCTGTTCCTCTCGACCGCCGAATCGCTCACGGTGTTTTGGCGAGAGATGCGCGACATGCAGGGCATCGAGCGCGTCGGGCCAGAGGAACATCGGCTCGATCGTCACGTAGGCGCCGTTGGACGACATGAGGATCGAGTGACGGATCTCGAGCGACCGCAGCTCGCTGTCAATCTGGTTCAAATGCGCTTCGACTGCGGCGAGCGCGGCGGTCGCGCGCGACAACGGGACGATCCCGTGGACCGGCACCCAGCGTTCCCCGTCCGGACCCAGGAAGCCGCGGATCGAGAAGGGCCGGGCAGCCATGGCCCTAGGGACGCTGTCCTCGATCTCCCGCGCCCGGCGGGTACAAACTGCCCGCGCTAGGTCGATGCGCGCATCGGCGATCGCTTGCGACTCGCCTTCGGCAGTGAGGTGTAGTGACCAGACGGCCTTGCCGAGATCGTGACGCCCCTTGACCAGCGACGCCACTTGCTTGAGCGCACCCAGTGCCGACCCCGCTGAGGATGCGACTGCGGCAGCCAGATGGAGCGCCTCGCTGGCCTCAGGCCGAGACGATGCGGTTGCGCGGCCTCGATCCAGGGCGAGCGCACGGGTCACGAGCCCCTGGCGCTGAATGCTGATGAGGTCCTCGAGCAGGCTGGCGCCTTCGTCGTAGGCAAACGAGGCGAAGCTGAGCGGCCGCCGAGGCGCGAGTCGCAGGACGACTGCGGTCTTGACGCCGA
>CAZAVT010000095.1:0-9618 GCA_964488395.1 uncultured Burkholderiaceae bacterium
GTTCATGGCAGGCCTTTGGCTGGGAAATCATCATCCGGAATGTTAGTCTTTTTCCCCTTTCATGCCGAGTACCCCGTCAGCCACGGTCGACTGCCGGCTCACCGACCTCGAGAAATCAGCCATGCTGCTCCAACCCGCTATCGCCACCCTCCGTCACCTGGTCGCTTTCGACACGACCAGCTCAAACAGCAACCTGCAGCTCATCGAATGGGTGGCCAACCGCCTCGATCAGCCGGGGATCGCTGTCACCGTTCAGCAGGGCGAGGAAAAGGGCAAAGCGAACCTTCTCGCGACCATCGGACCGGCTGATCAGCCCGGTTTGATGCTGTCGGGCCACTCCGATGTCGTCCCGGTCACCGGGCAGCAATGGTCGAGCGACCCCTTTAAGTTGACCGAGCGAGACGGCGTCCTTCATGCCCGCGGCTCGGCGGACATGAAAGGATTCATCGCCTGCCTGATCGAGCAGGCGCCGCGCTTTGCAGCCGCCCGCTTGTCGCGCCCGGTCCATATCGCGCTGTCCTATGACGAGGAAACCAGCATGCGCGGGATGCGCCAGCTCGCGGCCCATCTGGCGAGCGTGCCGGTGCGTCCGGCTGGCTGCGTGATCGGTGAGCCGACCTCGATGAAGGTGGTCATCGCCAACAAGGGGGCTGCCGGCTTTCGCGTGCGGGTCCGCGGCCACTCGGTGCATTCCTCGTTGCGAGACCAAGGCGTCTCGGCGGTTGAGACGGCCGCCGAGATTGTTGTCTACTGCCGCCAGCTTCAGGATCGACTGCGCAGCCAGGCCCGCCATGACGGCTTCGAGTTTCCCCACACGAGCATCCACGTCGGGCGCATCCAGGGCGGAACCGCGCACAACATCACAGCGCGTGATTGCGAATTCCTGCTTGAGATCAGGGCCCTGCCGGGTATGACCGCTGCCGCCATCCTTGCCGATATCCGTGGCTGGTGCGAGCGCGAACTGCTTCCGGGCATGCAGGCCATCTCAGCCGACAGTGCCATCAGCTTCGAGGAGATCTTCGACACGCCGGCCCTGGATGAACGCGGCAACACCTATCTCGCAGAGACATTACGGCCCCTGTGCGGACACTCCGCCTTTGGCCGGGTCAGTTTCGGCACCGAGGCGGGCATCCTCCAGGGGATCGGCATCCCGACGGTGGTCTGCGGGCCGGGCCGGATCGCCGTCGCCCATCAGCCCGACGAAGGCGTCGAGATCGAGCAACTGGCACAGTGTCTGGCGTTTCTTGACACGCTGACCGCCGGCCTGGCTGACAATCGACTCAAGCTCGCCGCCTGAGCTCGTAGGCCTCGTGCCTGCGACCCTCTTGAGGCGCAGCAAGGTCGGGCTCACCGGGGGACCGCATCATCGGCGACGCGCTGCCCGAGGATCACCAGGTCCGTGAAGTCGGGCGCGCATCGCAACGATGCACGCCGATCGATCACAGCCCCCATCGACTTCTCCGGTCTTCGACGCCCGGGGTCTCACCCGCGACTACGCCTCAGGCGCTGGCGTGGTCAGGGCGCTGCGTGGCGTCGACCTGAGGGTCTGGCCCGGGGAATTGATCGTACTGCTCGGCCCCTCAGGAAGCGGCAAGTCGACGCTCCTGAATCTCCTCGGGGGCTTGGATACGCCAACCGCAGGAGCGCTCCGCTGGCGTGATCTCGATCTCGCCCATGCCGATGCGCGAACCGCGACGCAATACCGACGACAAGCGGTCGGCTTTGTTTTCCAGTTCTACAACCTCATCGCGAGCCTGACCGCCCGCGAAAACGTCCGGCTCGTCACCGACTTGGTGGACGAACCAATGGACGAGGTGGACGCGCTGACCCGGGTGGGTCTATCCGACCGGCTGGACCACTTCCCAGCACAACTGTCTGGCGGGGAACAGCAGCGTGTCGCGATCGCCAGGGCCATCGCCAAGCGCCCGGATGTACTGCTGTGTGATGAGCCGACTGGCGCGCTCGACTATCCGACTGGGCGCAAGGTCCTGGAGGTTCTTCAGGCCGTCAATCAGACCATCGGCACGACCACCTTACTCATCACCCATAATGCGGCGATCGCAGGGATGGCGACCCGGGTACTAAGGCTGGCGGACGGTCGACTCGTCGAGGATCGAACCAACTCTCATCGCCTCACACCGGCAGAGCTCTCATGGTAAGGGCGCTCCGAGTCAAGCTGTTGCGTGATCTGCGGGTCTTGAGTCTCCAGGGGCTCAGCATCGCGCTGATCGTCGCATCCGGTGTCGCCGCCTACCTCGCAAGCATGTCGACCCACGAGTCGCTCAAGCTTGCCCGCGACCGCTATTACGAGAGCTCGCAGTTCCCCGATGTCTTCGTCGAACTCACGCGCGCGCCCGGGTCGATCGCCCAGGTCCTGCGGGAATTTCCGGGTATCGCCTTGCTGCGACAGGGCCTCGCTCACCAAGCTCGTCTCGAGGTCGAGGGAATCGGCGACACGCTGTCGGCCCGGGTGATGAGTCTTCCTGAATTGGACGACCCCGGTCGGCTCACCCTGCTCGCGGGTCGTTGGCCCGAGCCTGGCAGTCGGGAAGCCCTGCTCGGCGAGTCGTTCGCCGAAAAGCGCGGCATCGAGCCAGGCCAGACACTGCGCCTCACACTCAATGGCCGATTCGAGACTCTGGTGGTGACGGGCCTGGTCTCGTCGCCCGAATTCATCCTGGGTGCTGCGCACGGCGGCATGAGCGACGATCGATCCTTCGGACTGATCTGGATGGACCGCGAACGGCTGGCGGCTGCCATCGATCAACGCGATTCATTCAACACACTCGCAGTCACCTTGCGGCATCGGACCGACCGAGCCGAGGTGGTGGCAGAACTCGATCGGCGTCTTGCACGCTACGGGAGCCGGGGCGCTTATGGGCGCGAGGACCAGTTCTCACATCGGGCGCTTCAGCAGGAAATCGCCGAACAGCGCGTGTTCGCAACCGTCCTGCCGGTCATCTTTCTCGCTGTTTCCGTGTTTGTGCTTCATAGCGTATTGAGTCGCCGGGTCAGTCTCGAACGCGCACAAATTGCAACCCTGCGCGCGCTGGGTTACGGGGGGCTCTCGCTCGGTTGGCACTACCTGCTGATCGGCCTCATGATCTCTGGCGCAGGCGTGCTGTTGGGAATCCTGCTGGGCGCGCAACTGGGCCGATGGCTGACTGCTCTCTACGCCCTTTATTTTCGGTTCCCGACCTTCACCTGGGAATTGCCTCCAGCGGTCCTCGCCGTCCCTTTGATGGCGGTCATGCTTGGCACGACACTGGCGAGCGCCGCAGCCGTTCGCGCGATTTTGCAGTGCCCACCTGCCGAGGCCATGCAACCGCCAGCACCCGCCCGGCTGGGGCACCGGGGGCTCTGGATTGGCCGACGACTGAGCCATCCGATCGACTTGATGATCGGCCGTGCGGTCCTGTCAAGGCCACTGAGATCGTTGTTCACGCTCATGGGCATCGCCGGCTCGGTGGCCATCCTGATCTCTGGAAGCTGGTGGCGAGATGCCCTGGACCATCTGCTGCGAGTCCAGTTCGAGCTCGCGATGCCCGCTGATCAATACTTGGCGTTGCTGCCGTCCGTGCCCTCGGCCGCGCAGGCCGAACTTCTGAGACTGCCCGGCGTGCTGTCAGCCGAACTGCGCCAGAGCGCGGCCGTGCGTCTGCACGGACCAGGCGGCAGTGAACGGACCCGGCTCGAGAGCTTCGGCGCAGACGATACGCTGAGGCAACCGATGGCGGTGGACGGACAGGCCGGTTTACCCCCCGTCAGTGGACTGTTGCTGCCAACGCGTCTTGCCCAAGCCCTGGCCGTCAAGCCAGGTGACCGTGTCATGGTCGAATTCCTGGACGGCAAACAACACCGGCGGGAGGTGGAGATCGAATCCGTCATCGCTGAACCCATGGGGCGCAGCGCCTACATCGCCCCGGCAAACCTCATCGGGCTGAGCGGCGAGCCCGAGCGCTACGACCAAGCAGCGCTGCGGATCGAAGCAGGCCAAGAGCAAGCGTTCTCTTCGGCGCTGCGCCGGTATCCGACCGTGATCGCGAGCTTTCGAAAGGGCGAATTACTCGCACGGATCCAGGAAAGCTCACGCCGAAACCTACTGGTCTTCTCTGCGGTGCTGACCGCCTTCGCAGCCGCGATCACGGTGGGCGTCATCTATAACAGCGCCCGGATCGCGCTGTCCGAGCGCCGCTGGGAATTAGCCACGCTGAGAGTCCTGGGGATGACGCAAGCCGAGGTCGGGCGACTGCTTCTCGGTGAACTTGCCCTGCAGACGCTACTCGCCATGCCGATCGGCGCTGTTGCGGGCCTCGCTCTGGCTCACCTGCTGGTTTCGATGATGAGTGAGGGGCAGTTCACGATCCCTGTGCTCGTCCTGCCACGCACCTACGCCTGGGCGATCGCGAGCACGCTCGCGACGGCGCTCGCTAGTGCAGCCCTGGTCCGCCGACGGCTCACACGCCTGGACCTGATCGCAGTTCTCAAGGTTCGCGAGTGAGGGCCCGTTCAATGTCGAGGCGTCAAACCATTGGCTGGGCACTGGGCCTCGCGGCGCTGGCAAGCGCCGCACTCGCCTGGGCGCTCCGACCAACGCCAGTGGATGTCCGAGTCGCCACAGCGATCCAGGAGCGCTTCGAGCTGGCGATCGAAGAGGAGGGAGTGACCCGCGTCGCCTCGCGATTCCTTCTGAGCGCGCCGGTGTCTGGACAGATCAGTCGGATGCAACTCAACGTCGGCGATCGGGTCAGCGCCGGGCAGATGATGGCCCAAATCGAGGCTCAGAAGCCCAGCATGATCGATTGGCGCACGCAATTAGGGCTACGTGAGCGGGTGGCAGCCAGCGAAGCGAGCATGCTGGGCGCGGCGGCCGCAAAGGAGCGCGCCGCGACAGCCCTCGCGCTGGCGCAGGCCGATCTCGCTCGCACCGAGGAGCTGGCCCGCCAAGGATTCCTCTCGGCGGCTGTTCTCCAGACGAGCAGCCTGACCCTGAGACAGCGGCAGCAGGCACTGATCGAAGCCGAGATGACCGCGGAGGCCGCTCGCCACGAACTGGCTGCCGCCCGGGCCGCTCTAATCGATGCGACCCAACCCATCGGCACCGCCGGATCGCAGGCCTCGCTCGCCATCCGGGCGCCCATCGACGGACGGCTCCTGAGGGTGATCCAGGAGAACGAGGCGTTCGTCTTGGCCGGAGCGCCGCTCTACGAATTGGGTAGTTTGGATCACCTGGAGGCCGTCGTCGAGGTCCTGAGCCAGGACGCGAGCGCCCTGCGGGAAGGCATGCCCGCCCGACTGTCGATCGATCTCGGCCCTCCACGACACGCAGGCCGGGTGAGGCGGGTCGAGCCGGTTGCTCGAACCCGGATTTCGGCGCTTGGCGTCGAAGAGCAGCGCGTGCGAGTGATTGTCGACTTCGAACCGGCACCGCCTGCGGAAATCGGAGACGGCTGGCGGATCAATGCGGCGCTCGTCACGCTCAATGAGCCCTCGGTGACCCTCGTGCCCAACGGCGCCTTGATGCGACGAGGAACCGCCTGGACCGTGTTCACCGTCGCCGAAGGTAGGGCGCGAAGGCAGGTGATCGAACTCGGCGCCCGTAATGCGCGATCGGCGTGGGTCCGTTCGGGCCTGATCCCCGGCGACGTCGTGGTGCTCCACCCGCCCGAATCGCTGAGAGAGGGGGTTCGCGTGCGCCCGATTGCACGGTCGGATTGACCCAGGTGGCCTGCGTGACGGACCGGGAGCGGCCGCCGGACCATGTGCGACAATCAAACGTCCCAAAAGTCATCGCAATGCCGCAGCATTGCGCATCACGCCATGCTGTTCTGGTCCTGTGTCAGTTTGATCACCCTTGCGGTCCTCTGGTGGGTTCTCCGACCCCTCCTGGGACGCCCCCCGCAGGCCGAGGACGGTCGGGGCGACCCCTTGGTCGCGGTTTATCGCGACCGACGTCGCGAAATCGACGACGAGCGAGCCGCGGGACGGCTGAGCGATGAAGAGGCGCGCCTCGCGATCGACGAACTGGTCGCGCAAATGGCCCTGGAACTGCCCCCGCAATCGGGAGGGGGCTCGGACCGCGTGGCTGATTCGAAGACAGGTCTGCGACTCCTCGCGCTGCTACTCGCGGTCACGATTCCTGCCGGAGCGGCCCTGGTCTACCTGCAGCTCGGCGCACCCGAACTGACCGACCCAGAAACGGTCGCGGCACTCAGCGAGCCCCCGCGCTTCGATGCGGCCCAGGTCGAACAGTTGATCGTTCAGGTCGAGGAACGGGTTCGCATCAACCCCAAGGACGGGGAAGCATGGCTGGTGCTGGCCAGCGCACGCAAGTTTCGCACCGACCATGTCGGCGCCGTCGCCGCGTTCGAACAGGCCGTCCGACTCAATCCCCCCGGCGCACGGATGCTCGCTGAATTCGCGGAGTCACTGGCCGTGGTTGCTCAAGGCAGTTTTGTCGGTCGACCACTGCTGCTGCTCGAACAGGCATTGAGCCTCGATCCCGACGACGCGAAGGCGATCGCGCTGATGGGCGCTGCTCAGTACCAGATCGGCAACTACGGTGCTGCCAAAAAGCTCCTCAGCCGCCTGCTCGCAGCCATGCCGGCCGGGCAAACCGAACAGCGCGCGGCGATGGCCGAGGTCATCCGCCGAATCGACGAGCGGCTCGCCCCTGAGTCTGGCGGCAGTGCCGCCGCTGCCTCGACCGGGGGACCCGCGACGGATGAGATCGGCCGGCCCGGCGCAAACGCGACCTCCACGCAGGCCGGCACAGCGATTGCGGGGCAGGTCGAGCTGGCTCCCGAGCTTATTGCGCAAGCTCAGTCGACGCCCACCCTGTTCATCACGGCAAGGGCCGGCGCAGGACCTCGTATCCCCTATGCGGCATTACGCATCGATCAGCCTCAATGGCCTTTGGCGTTCCAGCTCGACGACAGTCACGCGATGGACGCCACCCGGCGGCTGTCATCGGCCGCTGAAGTGGTGATCGAGGCTCGCCTGTCCCGCAGCGGCAGCGCCAACCGTGGGCCGGGGGATCTGTACGGCATCTCCCAGCCTGTGCGCCCTGGAGCGCGTGAGCTGCGGCTGGTGATCGACCGGGTCGTCGCCCCGTGACCGTCACCAGCCTATTGGATGACGGACGGGACGAGGCTGCGCTATCGATCCGCGAGCTGGCCTGCACGGTCGGGTTGCGACCACTCTTCGAGGGCTTGGCATTCGATCTGGGCGCCGGAACCTGGTTGCGACTAGCCGGCCCCAATGGCTGCGGCAAGTCGACCCTGCTGCGCGCGATCAGCGGACTGATCAGGCCGACGGCCGGCGAGGTCTTCTGGCACGGCCGACTTCGCGAATCCGGTTCGCCGCTCTGGGTGGGCGAAGTGCTCTACCAAGGGCACCTCGCGGGGTGGAAAGAGGCTCTCAGCCCGGCCGAAAACCTGGCGCTGCAGCTCACATTGGACCGCGGACGCGCAGCATCGTTGGTCGAGGTCGCCGCCCATCTCGGCCGGACGGGCCTGTCGAGACAGGCGCACCTGCCCTTTCAACGCCTGTCCGCCGGCCAGCGTCAGAGACTGTCGCTCGCGCGTCTGGCCGCTTCGCACCAGACGCTTTGGCTCCTCGACGAACCCACCTCAGCACTCGATGCCGAAGGCCAGCGACTGTTTGGCGAATTGCTGGATACGCACCTGGCGCGCGGCGGTTGCGCGCTGGTCGCAACCCATCTGCCGATCGACTGTGAGACAGCCTCGCATCAGCTCGAGCTGGCTCGGTATGCACCGAGGCGGCGTTGAGCGCAACGCCGATTCCTCCTGGACGCCGGCAGCCTGATCATGGCGCGGGGTCGGCCCTGCTCTGGGCTTGCGCCCGTGACCTGCGTCTTGCCCTGCGCGCGCGCGCCGAACTCGGTCTGATCCTCGTGTTCTTCATCCTGGTCGCGTCGATGTTCCCGCTTGCCCTGGATCCCGATCCCAAATTGCTCGTTCGAATCGGCCCAGGCATTGCCTGGGTCGCCGCGCTACTCGCTACCTTGCTCGCGCTCGGTCGCCTGTTCGCGCTGGATCATGCTGATGGCACGCTCGAGCAGATGCTACTCGCGCCCCAACCCCTGCCCGCGCTGATCGCAGGCAAGGTGCTGGCCCATTGGCTGACAACCTGCGTACCGCTGGTTCTGCTCGCGCCGCTCGCCGGGGTGCAGTTCGGACTGTCGCCCGAATCGATCGCGATGCTGGCCGCGAGCCTCATCCTCGGGACGCCGATGCTCACCTGGCTGGGTGCCATCGCCGCCGCGCTGACCCTGGGTAGCCGCGGCGGTTCGTCGCTCCTGGGGCTATTGGTCCTCCCGCTCGCGGTGCCGGTGCTGGTGTTCGGCGCCGGCGCAGTCGAAGCGGCGAGCGCCGGCCTGGGCGGCGAGGCGCACTTGTCTCTGCTGGGGGCTGGCGCAATTGTCACCTGCCTGATCGGGCCTTTTGCCACCGCACTGGCGGTTAAAATCGCGTATGAGTGACATGAGCAAATTCCGACTTTTCAAATTCGCCTCGCCAGCGAGCTTTTATCCCATTGCCGGCACCATCGGTACGATCAGTGCGGTGGTCACGGTTGTCTTGGCGGTCATCGGCCTCTACATCGGGTTTGGGGTGGCGCCAACCGATTACCAACAGGGCGAGTCTTACCGCATCATCTTCATCCACGTGCCGTCGGCCTGGATGGCCATGTTCACGTATTTGGTGATTGCGTTCTGGTCGGTCTGGGCCCTGGCGCTCAACGCCCGCCTTCCGGCAATGATGGCGCAGGCGCTGGTCCCCACCGGCGCCATGTTCGCCTTCATCGCGCTCTGGACGGGCGCGTTCTGGGGCCGACCGACCTGGGGCACTTACTGGGTTTGGGACGCACGGCTCACGTCGACCCTGATCCTGCTTTTTCTGTATCTCGGGCTGGCGGGTCTGCGTTCGGCCATCGAGGATCCGCGCCGCGCCGATCGGGCCTGCGCGCTACTCGCGCTGGTGGGCGTGGTCAACGTCCCGATCATCTATTTTTCGGTACGCTGGTGGAATACGCTGCATCAAGGCGCATCGGTTTCACTCACAGCAGCACCCAAGATGGCTCAAACCATGCTCGCCGCGATGTTGATCATGACACTCGCCGCATGGGCCTACACGATCTGGGTGTCGATGCGCCGGGTGCGCGGCCTCATGATTGAACGTGAGGCCCACGCCGATTGGGTCGGCAACGAATTATCGCGACAGGGGACGAGCCGATGAGCGATTGGCTGTCGATGGGCGGACATGGTTTTTACATCTGGAGCGCCTACGGGATGCTGACGCTCGCCATTGCCATCGAGCTGCTCACGCTTCGCAACACCCAGCGCCGATCCCTCGAAAAAGCCCGCAGGATCAGGGCCGAGCAGGAGTCGTCCTCATGAAGTCCCGGCACAAGCGTCTGCTCTGGATCGCCGGCGCCGCACTCGCCGTCGCGCTGGCCGTGAGCCTGGTCCTCAACGCTTTCCGCAGCAATCTCGTTTTCTTTTTTACGCCCACTGAGGTAGCCGAGGGCAAGGCGCCCGTGAGCACGGCGGACGGCGAGAAGCTGGCTGCGACGTCGAACGAGCCGATGCCCCGCGTC
>CAZAVT010000095.1:9628-11198 GCA_964488395.1 uncultured Burkholderiaceae bacterium
GGCGGCCTGGTGAAAGAGGGCAGTGTCGTTCGCGAGACTACGGGGACGACCGTTCGCTTCCAAGTCACCGACCATGCACGAACGATCGAGGTCGCCTACACGGGGATCCTGCCGGACCTCTTCAAGGAAGGACGCGGCGTGGTCGCGCAGGGCAGTCTGAAAGCCGACGGATCCTTCGTCGCGCGCGAAGTGCTCGCCAAGCATGACGAGAACTACATGCCGCCCGAGGCCGCCGAGGCGCTCAAGCGTGCGGGGCATCCCGTGGGCGCACCCGAGCAGTTTCGCCAACCGCCCAAACCATGACGCTGCGACTGCAGCTGCCCGACGACAGCCCCAGCCGATGACTGGCGCAGAAAGGAACCTGCCGAGATGATTGCCGAACTGGGACATTTTGCGATCGCCCTCGCCTTGGTGCTAGCGATCGCACTCGGCGTCTTGCCAATGATCGGTAGCTTCGTGGGGGGTCAATCGGGACGAGCACTCATGGCGGTGGCAGGTCCCTCAGCGCTCGCCTTGCTAGCCTTGAGCGCGTTCTCCTTCCTATGCCTCGCCGTGCTTTTCGTCGGCAACGACTTCACGGTCAAACTGGTGACCACCCACTCCAATCTGTCGCTGCCTATCGCCTACCGGATCGCGGCAACCTGGGGATCGCACGAAGGCTCGATCCTGCTCTGGGTGCTGATGCTGGCCGGATGGACCGCTGCGGTCGCGCTGTGCTCCGACTCACTGCCGCAACTGCTGCGCGCGCGCATCCTTGCGACGATGGGTCTGATTGCGAGTGGTTTTCTGTTGTTCATGCTTTACACCTCCAACCCCTTCGAGCGCATGATCCCAGCGGCGGCCGATGGCCGGGACCTCAATCCCCTGCTGCAGGATCCGGGGATGATCTTTCACCCGCCGCTCCTCTACATGGGCTATGTAGGCTTGTCGGTCGCGTTTGCCTTTGCAGTCGCCGGACTGATCGGCGGGCGCTTCGACGCGGCGTGGGCGCGCTGGGCAAGGCCGTGGACCACGATCGCCTGGGCTTTTTTGACATTGGGTATCGCCTTGGGTTCGTTCTGGGCCTACTACGAACTTGGCTGGGGCGGATGGTGGTTCTGGGACCCCGTCGAAAATGCCTCGTTCATGCCCTGGCTGGTCGCCACAGCGCTGATTCATTCGCTGGCCGTCACCGAAAAGCGCGGCGCCTTTCGTAGTTGGACGGTGTTACTGGCCATTCTCGCGTTCAGTCTCAGCCTGCTGGGCACCTTCCTGGTTCGATCGGGCGTGCTGACCTCGGTGCATGCTTTTGCCACCGACCCCGCGCGCGGCGTCTTCATCCTCGCCTTTCTGGCAGTGGTCGTTGGTGGATCGCTGCTGCTCTATGCGATTCGTGCGCCCGCGATCGGCAATGGCGCGAGCTTCGGTCTGATCTCCCGCGAGTCGATGCTGCTTGCCAACAACATCGTGCTGGTGGTCGCCATGGCGGCCGTGCTCCTGGGAACGCTCTACCCGCTCGCGCTTGACACGCTGGGTCTGGGCAAGATCTCCGTGGGGCCGCCCTACTTCGACGCCGTGTTCTTTCCCCTGA
>CAZAVT010000096.1:0-5181 GCA_964488395.1 uncultured Burkholderiaceae bacterium
TCGATTGCGGGCTTCCTGAAGCCCGACGCAGGTCGAGTCACCTTCGACGGCGAGGACATCACAGGCTGGGAGCCGCATCGAATCGCGCGCCGCGGGGTCGTCCGGACCTTCCAGATCACCCAGCCCTTTGCCCGTCTTTCCGTCCTCGAGAATATCGCGGTCGGCGCTTATCAGCGATACCCTGAGCGCGTGCAGGCCTTTGACCACGCCTGCGATGTCGCCGAGCGACTGGGCATGGGCGGCATCCTCGACCAGCCCGCCTCCGAACTCACGGTAGCCGGGCGCAAGCGGCTTGAACTGGCGCGCACCCTCGCCACCGGGCCGCGACTACTCCTGCTCGATGAAGTGATGGCGGGGCTCAACCCCTCAGAGATCCTCGAGGTGGTGGGCATTGTTCGCGGCATTCGCGACAGCGGCGTCACGGTCCTGTTGATCGAACACGTCATGCAGGCCGTCATGAGTCTTGCAGAGTCGATCCATGTGCTCTCCTACGGCCGGATCATTGCGCAGGGCACGCCCGCCGAAGTCGTGTCCCACCCCGAGGTGATCGAGGCTTATCTGGGGCGGGGCGCTGCACAAGGCAGCGCAGTGGCCGAACGCACGCCATGAGCGCCGCCATGCTTGAGGTCCGGGGGCTACGCGCCGGCTACGGTCCGATAGAAATCCTGCGTGGTATCGACCTTGAGGTAAACCCTGGCGAGATCGTCGCCGTGCTGGGCTCGAACGGCGTTGGCAAGTCGACCCTGAACAACAATCTCTCGGGTCTTTATCGGCCCTTTGGTGGATCGATCCGTTTCAAGGGGGAGGAAATCGTCGGCCTTGCCTCCTCCGAGATCGTCCGCCGCGGCTTGATCCACGTCCCCGAGGGACGACGTATCTTCCCCAACCTGAATGTGCGAGAGAACCTCGAGCTCGGTAGCCTCATCCGCGGCAAGCCGCGCCGCGCGCGCAACATCGAGCGCGTCGTGGCGATCTTCCCCCGGCTGAAGGAGCGCTTCGGCCAGTTCGCGGGGACCCTGTCAGGCGGCGAGCAGCAAATGCTCGCCATTGGCCGTGGGCTGATGTCGGAGCCCGAGCTGCTGATCCTGGATGAGCCCTCGCTCGGCCTGTCGCCGCTGCTCGTCGAGGAAATGTTTGCGCTGATCCGGCGTATCAACACCGAGGGTCTGGCTGTCCTCCTGATGGAGCAGAACGCCGTTCAGACGCTCGCGCTTGCGCATCGGGCCTCGATCATCGAAAACGGGCTCGTCGCCATGCAGGGCAAGGCCGCCGATCTCGCGCGCGACCCTGAACTGCGGCGTAAATACCTCGGGCTCTGAGGGTCGCCGGCCCCGCGGTTTGCATGCGGCCGGCGAGTGCTCATGCCGCCTTGAGCAAGGACTCGGGCGTGCGGATCAAGTATTCGAAGGCTCCGAGTGCGGATTTTGCACCCTCACCGGCTGCAACCACGATCTGCTTGAACGGCACGGTCGTGCAGTCACCCGCGCCGAAGACACCCGGCAGGCTGGTCTGCCCCGACGAGTCGATCACGATTTCGCCGGACGGCGAGAGTTCGACGGTCCCACGCAACCAGTCCGTATTGGGGACAAGCCCGATCTGGACGAAGACGCCCTCGAGTGCCAGACGCCGCTCATCTCCACTTGCCCGGTCTCGGTAGCGCAAGCCGTCCACCTTGCCATCGCGGCCAGTGATCTCGGTGGTCTGGGCATGGGTCACGACTCGCACATTGGTGAGGCTATGGAGTCGGGTGACCAGCACGGCGTCAGCCTTCAGCCGGTCAGCAAACTCAACGAGGGTCACTTCGCTCGCGAGCCCGGCCAGATCGATTGCCGCCTCGACGCCCGAATTGCCGCCCCCGATCACCGCCACGCGCTTACCCCTGAAAAGCGGCCCGTCGCAGTGCGGGCAGTAGGCAACCCCCTTGTTGCGATACTGCTCCTCGCCCGGCACGTTGACGTTCCGCCAGCGGGCGCCGGTAGCGATGATCACGGAACGGCTGCGGAGCGAAGCGCCTGACTGGAGCGCAAGCGCGATCAGGCCACCCGGCTGGACGGCCGGATCGAGCGAGGCGGCTCGCTGACCTTCGATGAGGTCGATCTCGTAGGCGCGCGCATGGGCCTGCAGCGCGCTGACGAACTTCGGCCCTTCCGTTTCGGGCACTGCGATGTAGTTCTCGATCGTGAGGGTGTCATTGACTTGCCCGCCAAAGCGCTCGGCGACAAGCCCAACCCTGAGCCCCTTACGCGCCGCGTAGATCGCGGCTGCGGCCCCTGCAGGCCCCCCTCCAACGACCAAAGTACCGTAGGGGGCGCGCGCAGCCAGCGCAGCACGCTCGCGCTCGACGCTGCGGTCATCGAGCTTCATGAGCACCTCCTCGAGCGTCATTCGGCCCGAGGCGAATGTTTCGCCATTGAGGACAACGGACGGCACCGCCATGATGCCGCGGCACTCAACCTCCTCGGGAAAGGCACCCCCTTCGATCACCCGGGTACGGATGCGGGGATTCACAATCGCCATCAAAGACAGCGCCTGAACGACGTCGGGACAGTTGTGGCAGGACTGGGACATGTAGACCTCGAAGTCGAGGTCGCGGTGGATCGCCTGGATCTGGGCGATCCGAGCGGCATCCACCTTGGGCGGATGCCCACCACTCCAGAGGAGTGCGAGCACCAGCGAGGAGAACTCATGCCCGAGCGGCAAGCCCGCGAATCGCAGGTCTTGACGACCATCAGGACGCTCGATCGTGAAGGAAGGACGCCTTGCATCGTGACCATCGGTCGCCACGCTGACCCGCTCACTCAATTCTGCAAGGGTCTTTAGCAGCTCGAGCAAGGCGGCGCTCGCAGGAGTGCCGTCGAGCGAGGCGACCAGCCGGATCGGTTGGCGCAGTAATACGAGGTACTGCTGTAACTGGGTTCTCAGTGTGGCATCGAGCATGACCTTCTCCTTGGCTGGGCGGTCCGACGCGAATCAGATCCGGCCGACGAGGTCGAGCGAGGGGGCCAGGGTCTGGGCGCCCTCCTGCCAGCGGGCCGGGCAGACCTGTCCCGGGTTATTCGCGACGAATTGCGCCGCCTTGAGCTTGCGCAGCGTTTCCTTCACGTCACGCGCGATCGCGTTGTCGTGAACCTCGGCCGTCTTGATGACGCCCTGGGGGTTGATCACGAAAGTGCCGCGCAAGGCGAGCCCTTCTTCGTCGATGTGTACGCCAAAGGCGCGGGTGAGCCGGTGCGCCGGATCACCGATCAGGGGAAAGCGCGCCTTGCCCACCGCCGGGCTGGTTTCGTGCCAGACCTTGTGCGAGAACTGCGTGTCCGTGGTCACGATGTAGACCTCGGCGCCCGCCTTGCGGAAGGCCTCGTAGTGTTCGGCTGCATCCTCGATCTCGGTCGGGCAGTTGAAGGTGAAGGCCGCCGGCATGAAGATGAGGACCGACCACTGGCCCCGCAGCGTCTCCTCGGTGATCTCGATGAACTCGCCCTGTGAGCCGCGATGGACGAAGGCGTTGGCGCGGAAGGCCGGAACGGTGGTATTGATGAGGGACATGTGCGATTCCTTTCGTTCGTGAGGAGGAGAAGCGGCAGCCGGAAACTGGCTGGTGCCTGGGCACGAACGAATAATAGGTTCACACAATCACGATTTCCATTTGATAGTTTTAATCGATTCGATAGCGCGACTCATCGGTGAGCGCCGCCAGGCTTGATGTCAAGCGTGGCGGCTCCGCTCGGGAGGGACGTCGGCGCGAGGATGGAACAGGCTCGCTCGCTTGAGCCTGGATGACACGTGGACTGCCGCAGAAGGCATCGAGGATACGACTCAAGCGCCTGTCCGCACCGGTGCCCAGGCGAACGCCGCCTCATCATCGGCATGGACCGCGCCCTGCTGAATCAGCTCCGCGTACCGATCGGCTGGTAGGCCAGCGTCCAGCAGCAGGGCGGCGGAATCCGCGCCCAGTTCGGCCAGGCCGTGCGGACCCGTCGCCGCACCGGTCTGCCCAAGCCGGATCGGGAATCGCGGTACCTCAAAGTTCAGACCGCGAAATCGCAGGGCCCGCAGCTTGCCGGGATGCCGTGCCTGCGGTGAATCGAGCACACGCTCAATGGGCAGGACCTCGGTGCAGCCCACACCGGCCGCCTTGAGGAGCGACTGGACCTCGTCCAGCCGTAACGACGCGACCGCGGCATTCACCAGGCGCTCGACCCTCTCACGCTGCTTTTTTCGATCGCGCAGACGGGCAAGACCCGCGTCGAGGCCATCAGTCACCTTCAAGGCCTGACAAAACTTCTGCCAGTGCCCGTCGTTCAGGATCAGCAGATAGATCCAGCGCTCATCGGCGGTCTGGTAGGCGCCATACCCAGGCATGCTGAACTCGCCATTGGGCTCGCGCTCGGGACGGCCCAGCAGTTGGGTCTTCAGCTGCACACCGGCCAGGTCGCGCGCAGCCACATGCAGGCCCACTTCATAGAGGCCCACCTCGATGCAATGGGTCGCTGCGCTAGGGCGCGGCGCGAGCAGGGCCGACAGGATCCCGATGACCCCGTACGCACCGGCAAATTGATCGTGGTAGGACGGTCCCAGTCGACTCGGCCGACCATTGATCCGATTGCCTTCCATCACGCCGGTCGAGGCCTCAGCAACCGGGTTGGAGGCAAGTTCGTCCGCGAGAGGCCCCTCAGCGTAACCGCGGATATGGCAGTAGACGATCGCGGGTTGAACCGCAGCACAGTCCTCGTAGGTGAGGCCCAGCTTGCGGGCCGAGCGCGGCGCGAGATTGTGAATCAGGATGTCGGCGGTCTTCAGCAGCGAACGAAAGGCCTCCATACCGCCTGGCTGCGCAAGGTCAAGGGCGAGGCTCTGCTTGCCCTGGCTGTAGGCAATCAGTGTGCCGCTGGGCCCGCCGCGCACCAGGCTGCGCGTCGAATCACCACTGGGTGGCTCGATCTTGATCACCTCGGCACCGAGTTCGGCGAGGATATGCGCGCCAAAGGGCGCTGCCAGCATGCTGCCGAGTTCGAGCACTCGCCGCCCGGCGAGCGGCCCGGCATTCATTACGGGGCCGGCTCGATCACCTTGCGTCGCCTCGGAAGGTTCAGGGCTCACCAGATCACCTCATCTCGCTGCAATTGGCGGATCTCCTCGAACGTCATCCCGAGCAGCGGACCGAACACTTCGTCGATCTGC
>CAZAVT010000096.1:5191-11171 GCA_964488395.1 uncultured Burkholderiaceae bacterium
CAAGCGCAGGCGTGCCTCGCTCCAGGCGGGCGGGGGTGGCGGCGAAACGCCAGGGTGGGCCGACCACGGCACGGCCTGGATGATCGGACAGCTCGGTGATCGTCCCGCGCGCACGCAGATGCGGACTCGCCGCGACATCGGCAGAGGTCGCGGAAATGAAGGCTGGGACGCCGGCCGCTTGAAGGTCAGCCGCCAGTGCATCTCGATCCAGCGCTGCAGTCCAGCTCGACAGCCCCTGATCGAGCTCGTGGCGATGTTGCCAACGCCCTTCGCTGGTCGCGAATCGGGAGTCGCGGATCCACGGGGCGTCGTCAAGGCTGGCTCGAGCACACAGCGCCTGCCACTGCGCCTCAGTGCGGACGGTGATCGCGATCCAGCGCTCATCGCCACGGCAGCGATACACGTTGTGCGGCGACCAGCCGACCCGCTCATTGCCGGTGCGGGTTGGCTTCACCGCGGTAAAGGCCGCCTGTAACAGGGCTGCACCGACGAACGACATCGCCACGTCGGTTGCAGCAACGTCGACGTGTTGGCCCTGACCGGTGCGCTTACGCCGATAGCAGGCAGCAAGCACCGCTGCTGTCGCTGAAAGACCCGTGCTGTGATCCATCACGTGTCGGATTTCGACCGGTGGGCCATCGGTGTAGCCGGTGAGGTGCCCGAGTCCTCCAGCGGCGCCAAAGAGCGGCGCGTAGCCGGCGTGGCGCGAATCCGGCCCGCTCTGACCCGCCGCTGAGACCGACACCATCACCAGGCCCGGCCGCAGACCGGCGAGCGTCTCGTAGTCAAGACCCAGACGCTTCATCACGCCAGGCCGGAAACTCTCGGCCACGATATCGCTGACGGCGACCAGGCGACGCGCCAACTGGATACCCGTCGGGTGTTTGAGGTTCAGACGGATCGACTTCTTGCCCGCGTTCACCTGATCAAACGTCGCCGATTCCATGCGCCCATAGACAGGATGAGGCTTTCGGAAGATATCGGGACGACCTGCCGTCTCGATCTTGATGCACTCGGCACCAAGCGTCGTCAGCAATTGCGTGCAAAACGGTCCGGCGGCATGTAGGGTGAAATCGAGCAGGCGCAAGCCCGCGAGCGGGGGCGCACCGGTCCGCGCAATCGGATGGGAACGAACGGCAGCCGCGCTCATGGTCACTCCTCGACGGCGAACAGCGCGTCCTGCTCCCCGGGCGCCGGCGCCGGACGAGCGGCCGACAACGGCTGCTGGGGAAATCGGAAAGGCGCGATCAGCATCGCCGCTCGCTCGATCGACTCGAACTGGCAGCGGGCAAAGATGCCCCGCTCGGTGTTATGGGGCGCCGCGAGCACGGCCAGTGGATCGTTGTAGGGAGCAAACGGTACCTTGGCGGCCTGCCCGGACCGGACCAGATCGGCGACCTTCCAGCGGCGTGCCCAGGCACGCAGGTGCTCATTGATCTCAGCGCCTCGCCGCCCTCGCTCCAGTGGGTCGACCAAGGCGGCAGCCCATGGGGGATCACCCATCAATTCGACCAGTGCAAGCCACTGATGCTGCTCAAGCACCAGCAATTCCACAAACCCGTCCTCGCATTCGAGAACCCCGCCGTACTTGAACGAGCGCTCCTGTCGCTGCTCGACGACGCCGTCGCCGAGCCGCTGGATCGCGAAGCAACCAATCGCCAGATTGGCATCCTGCACCGAGACGTCGACGAACTGCCCGATGCCATCGAGCTGAGCCATCGCCGCCGTGACCGCTGCAGCAGCCGCTGAGGCACCACCGACCATTTCGGCGAAGTGACCATGGATCTTGACGGGCGGCCGATCCGGAAACCGCTCGATCGCGAGCCCATTGGGCATCAGAAAACCCTCACCCGCGCTGTGTAACAGCGTGAGTTCAGAGGCTGGCGTCTCGGCGAGCATCCCATGCGCGCCGAAGGGCAGAACCGATACGAAAACCAGCCTCGGGTCGCGCTCGAGCAGGGTCAAAGGGTCAAGCCCCACCGCAGATCGCTCGGCCAACGGGGTGTCGTCGATCACCAAATCGGCCTGAGCGAGGAGCCGTTCCAGGCGAGCTAAGCCATCCGCATCGGCGGCAACCGTCACCGAATGCTTCTCGACGTTCAGGTATTCGAACAGCACGCTCGAATCGCGACCGTCCGCAGTGCGAATCAGCGGCGCTTCGCGCCGCGAGCCGCACCCGCCAGGCGCCTCGATCCGCGTCACCTCGGCACCCATCACGGCGAGCAGCCGCCCGCAGTACTGGGCTGCGACGCCCGCGGCGCGCTCGAGGACCCGAAGCCCGCTGAGTGGCCGTTCGGACTCACTGCCCACGCTCAGGCCCCGTTCGGGCGATGCAGCGCAAAGCCCAGATCGACCCCTGAACCATCGCGCGCCATCACGCTGCGGATGTCGCGGCAGGGCAGGACCACGGTTGCCTCACCATTGGGTGCGGTGAGCTCCTTGCGCTGGTTCTGGCCCCACACCTCGAGATCGACGAGCGCGTGGCCGTCCTTCATGTACTTGCGCTTCACGCGCCCATGGCAGAACGTGGTGTCCCCCATCGTGTTGAATCGGCGCAGCTCGGTGCGGATCCGCTTGAGAACGCCCGTGTCACCCATCCAGTTGGTGACGAGCGTCGCAAGCCAGGCTGATCGCTGCGGACCATAGTCGTACACCCCCGGAACACCGACGTCGCGGGCCACTGACTCACGGTGATGACCAATGCCGGTGTACTCGACGCCACCACCCGCTTCGGGATTGCGGAAAAAGTGCCCCGGATGCCTGACTGCGCCCTTTAGGAGCACGCCGTGGGTGTGGCCGCGGCCGCACCCCACCAGAAAGCCCATCGTATCCATCATCGACAGAGGGCCGCGCGCAATCGGCGGCAAAAGATCACCCTCGTTGACATCCTCCCAGTAGCGTACGTTGCGACCACAGATGTTCTGATCCTCCTCGAGCACCATGCGATCGATCTCATCACGCTCGGCGTCGGTGTACTCATGCTTCTGGATGTCCTTGTACTTGCCCTTGTCGCGAGCGGCCGCACGCTCATGACGCGTGCACCAGCCAAGCACTCGAGCGATCAGCTCGTCGCGTTGGTTGAAGAACAGCCCCTCGACAAACTGAATCACGAGCCGACCAGAAAATTCGCTGTTGCGTTCCTCGACGCCAACCACCCGCTCGTCCGCGGTCAAGCGGTCACCGGGACGGAGATTTCGGAAGATCTCCCAATCGTTACCGGCGTAAAAGCCATGAACACCCGGCAGGCCCCATCGGGTGCGCCCGAGCCAACCGTAGGCCATAGGAAACATGGGCGGTGCAATCACTGAACCATAGCGGCTTGCCCGTCCATGCTCTGCGTCCCGGTAAAGCGGATTGAGGTCGCCCACCCCGTTGCAAAAATTGCGAATAGTGTCGACAGTCACATCCTGCAGATAGGGCCCCTCAGGCCGTAACCGCTTGCCGATCATCTTGCGCGCCTCGTCGACCGCGGCGTCGGTGATACGGCCCTGAACCGGGGCATTGTCGAGACGACCTTGTTCGTTGCTCACTGAATCCTCGCTGGTTGAGCGGGAGCGGATTCCCGCTGGTATGGAAGCGTCACAGAGGGCTATTGCCTGGTTGACGTGTCAACAGTATAAATTGCACAATCGATCATACCAACGGCTCTGCCTGAGTCGCAAGCCCCAATGCGCTACCGCACCAAAGAAGACTATGTCGCCGACACCCTGCGCGAGGCGATCCTCAGCGGCGGGCTGCCGCGCGGGCACCATCTCAAGCAGGCAGAGCTCGCGTCCCAGCTGGGCCTAAGCGTCACACCGGTGCGCGAGGCGCTCAAGCTTCTCGAGGCCGAGGGCTATGTCACGCGCAAGTCCCACCACGGGGTGCAGGTGAGCGAATTCAACGTCCACGCCTCCGAGGATGTCATCGATCTGCGGGTGATGCTCGAAGAGCGGCTGGTGCGCGCGACGATCACGCGCCTGCAACCCGGGGAACTCGATGCGCTCGAGCAGTTGCAGCGCGAATTCGAACAAGCGATCGAGGCGAACGACAGGAGGCGGGTCAGAGGCGCCAATTACCGCTTTCATCGCAACCTCTATGCGATTGCCCAGATGAGCCAGAGCCTGCATTTTGTGCAGGTGCTCTGGGCTCGCTACCCCTTCGACCTGATCAATCAGATCGAGGGGCGTGCACACCGTGCGGCGCAGGAGCATCGCCAACTTCTCGAGCACCTGCGCATGGGCGACGCTGATCAGGCTGCGCGGGCGATTCGCCTGCACATTCAGGAAGGCTGGAGCGAGCTCCAGGCGCGGGCCGCGACGATCGGGCCAGACCGACAACCGATTAGGGGCGCCAAAGCCCGTCTTGAGGAGACCCAACGATGAGCATCACTCGAGCGAACCGTTTCTCGCCGCTACTGATCGCACTGGCGCTCTGTACGGCCGCAGCGCACGCCCAGACTCCGATCGCGCAGGGTGCGCCGATTCGCATCGTCGTCCCACTGGCAACGGGTGGTGGGGGCGACATCGTCGGACGGATGATTGCAGGCAAGCTGCAGGAGATCCTGGGCCAGCCCGTCACCGTGGAAAACAAACCAGGTGGCGGAACCACGATCGGTACCGACCTGGTGGCCAAGTCCGCCGGAGACGGTCGGAACCTGGTGCTCGCAACGAGCAGCCATGTCGTGAACCCGAGCATCCTGCCGCGACTGCCCTTCGACCCGGTCAAGGACTTCGCCGGCGTGTCGCTGATCGCGACCGCCCCCCTCCTGATGGTGATCAACGCCAAGACGCCTGCGCGCTCGGTGACCGAGCTGATCGCGTTGGCCAAGGCCCGCCCGAACGGCATGACCTTCGCCTCGAGCGGCATCGGCAGCCTGCCCCATCTGAGCGGCGAATTGCTTGCGCGGCTCGGCGGCGTGCGTCTCACGCACGTGCCCTACAAGGGCAGCGGTCCCGCTGAGGTTGACCTGATCGGCGGGCAGGTCGACCTGTTTTTTGCGAGCCCCGCCTCGGTGGTCTCACACATTCAAGGTGGGCGGCTACGGGCACTGGCGATCTCCACGGGACAGCGATCGCCCGCCTTCCCGGATATACCCGCTGTCGCCGAGACCTATCCCGGCTTCGAGTCGGGTACGCTCTACGCGCTGCTCGCGCCGGCCGCAACACCGCGCCCCATTCTCGACACACTCAGCCAGGCCGTGCGCAAGGCCACCGAGATGCCCGACGTCCAGGACCGGCTCGACAAGATGGGCGCGATTCGGGTCGCTTCAGGGCCTGCTGAGACCCTGAAATTCATCGAAAGCCAGATCGCGCTTTGGGCGCAGGTCGTGAAAGACGCCGGCATCAAGGCGGACTGAACACGCCCAGCCGATGTCGCTCGTGGACACGGCCTGACCAGGCCGGCTCAGTAGAGGTGGCGGTCGTAAGCGTCCCGAACCCGGGCATCGGCTTCACCCGCGCTGATGCGCCCGGTCTGGTCAGCGAGGATGCGGCCAAGACTTGGCACCGACCCGGCTCTCGCCTGGTCAACCGGCTCCCAGAGCCGACTCCGCTTGAGCGCCTTGCCGCAGTGGAAATACACCTCCTCGACGGCGATCTCAAGCACACTCCGGGGCAGCTTGCCTTCGACGGCCAGGCTCGCGAGCAGCGTCGGTTCAGTGCTCAACCGGGCACGGCCGTTCACGCGCAAGGTCTCAATCACCCCCGGCACGAAGAACAGCAGTCCAACCTGGGGATTGGCCATGACATTGTGCAAGCTGTCGACTCGGTTATTGCCAGGACGATCGGGTAGCTGGATCGATCGCCCGCTGGCCACCCGCACGAAGCCGGGTGCATCACCACGTGGCGACGCGTCGCAGCGCCCCTGGGCGTCAGCGGTCGCAATGACCAGGAAAGGAGACTGAGCAATGAAATGCGCCGCATGCTCGTCGATGTGATCGAGCTGCTTGGCGATCGCGAGCTCAGAGGGTGTCGCGTAAATCGAGTCCAGGGAGGGCGTG
>CAZAVT010000097.1:0-11119 GCA_964488395.1 uncultured Burkholderiaceae bacterium
TCGGCCAATGCCGTCCTCGCGCTCAATCGCGGTGCCAAGCTTGGTGGGTTCGCGCACGATACCGGCGAAGGATCGATCTCGCGCTACCATCGCGAGCCCGGGGGCGACCTGATCTGGGAGATCGGCTCAGGCTACTTCGGCGCGCGCACGGCCCAGGGACGCTTCTGCCCGGATCGCTTTGCCGAGAATGCCCGCAGCGATCAGGTCCGGATGGTCGAACTCAAACTGTCACAAGGTGCAAAGCCCGGCCATGGGGGTGTGCTGCCGGCGCCGAAAGTCACCCCCGAAATCGCCGAGGCGCGAGGCGTGCCAGCCTGGCAGACAGTCGAGTCCCCAGCCAGTCACAGTGAGTTCTCGACCCCGCTCGAGATGCTTGCTTTCATCGCGCGGCTGCGCGAGCTCTCCGGCGGCAAGCCGGCGGGCATGAAGCTTGCCATCGGCCATCCCTGGGAGTGGTTCGCAATCGTCAAGGCGATGCTCGACAGCGGCATCACGCCCGACTTCATCGTGATCGATGGCAAGGAGGGCGGCACGGGCGCCGCGCCTGCCGAGTTCATGGATCGCACCGGCATGCCCATGATCGATGCGCTGCTACTCGCGCACAATACCCTGGTTGCCTGCGGGCTGCGCAGCAAGATTCGCATCGGAGCCGCCGGGCGCATCGTCACCGCCTTTGATATGGCCCGAACGATGGCGCTGGGTGCTGATTGGTGCAATGCAGCCCGGGGCTTCATGTTCGCCCTGGGCTGCATTCAGTCTCTCAGTTGCCATACCGATCGTTGTCCGACCGGGGTCGCAACCCAGGACAAGAGGAGACAGCGGGCACTGGTCGTACCGGACAAGGCTCAACGCGTCTTTCAGTTTCACCACAATACGCTGGAGGCGCTGCGCGAACTGTTGCAGGCGGTGGGGCTGCAGCATCCCTCGCAATTGCGCCCCCACCACATCATGCGGCGAGTGTCGGCCTCTGAAAGTCGGCCCCTCTCGGAGATCTACCGGATGCTGCCCGAGGGCGCGCTCCTCGAGCCGGCGGGCGCTGCCCGTTGCGGTTCAGTCTACGAGACCTGGTGGGATCGTGCCCGACCCGACAGTTTTCATCCCCTGGCCCGGGGCACGCGAGCCGGTGCCGGCGACTGAACGCCCGGTGCGAGAGAGCGCCTGATCGGACCGCCGGTCGGCAGGCTCAACGGAGTGCTTTCAGCACGTCGTTTTCCTGGACAAAGCGCGCCATCAGAACCCGTCGCCGGGCATCGACCTCGGACGCCTCGTAGAAGTCGAGCGTGCGGGTCTTGAGCGCAAGCTCTAGCTGCTCGACCGCCGCCGGCAGTGAGTTGGCGAGGGCGTAATGCTCGGCCATCGCTCGATGGGCCTGACTGGTCCGGCCCAGTGCACTCTCGGCTTGGGCGAGCATCTCCCAAAGCACTGGATCGGCGGGGGCCGCGCGAACAGCGCTTCGAAGGAAGGGAGCGGCCTGCTGCTCGGGCAGGCCGGCGCCTGCGACCAGGGCACGAGCTTTGAGCCGCAGCAGGCTGCGCGAGACCGGCCCATCGACGAGCCCGGCCTCGACCAACCGTAAGGCCTCCCGGGGCTCTCGCCCGGCGAGTTCGATGTCGGCGGCCATGGCGAGGAGGAAGCGATGATTGCCGGACGCGCCCAGGGCTTTGCGCGAGCGGGAGATTTCGATCCGGGCCTGCTCGGGCGCCCCGAGCGCGAGCTCGATCGCAGCCAGTCCGTAATGGCCCGGACCCGCATCGATCGCGCCCTCGGCAATCTGGCGTCGGAGGATGGCGCGCCGCTCTTCGAGCCCCGCTCGATCGAGATCGACGAGGGCGAGCAGCCGGGTGCGCAGCAGCGTGAATTCCAGGCTGCTCGCATGCTGGCGGTAGCGCAACGCGAAGACCCGGTTCTGAATGTCGGCCATCCGTTCACCGCTCAAGGGATGGGTTCGCCAGTAAGGCTGATCGGAGCGCTCGCTCAAACGGCTCGCCGCCTGAATCCGTCCGAACATGCTCACCATGGCCTGCGGATCGAAGCCGGCACCGCGCAGCATCTCCAAGCCGAGGCGGTCGGCCTCGCGCTCCGCCTCCCTTGAGAAGCCCAGCATCTGCTGCATTTGCACGGTGCTCCCGAGGGCGAGCAGTCCACCCATCGCGTCGGGGCTGGATCGGGCGACCAGGATGGCTGCGAGCACCGAGGCGATCATCACAGCGCTCGACTGGCGGCCCCGCTCCATCCGCCGGGCGGCATGTCGCTGACTGATGTGGGCGATCTCGTGGGCTAGCACCGACGCGAGTTCGGACTCGGCTTGGGCTTGGACGATGAGGCCCGTGTGCACGCCGATCAATCCCCCGGGCAGTGCGAAGGCATTGATCGAACGGTCGCCGACTGCAAAGAGTTCGAAGCCCAATCCGCGTGCCGTCTCGCTGTGTGCGGCCAGACGCAGCACGACTGACTGCAGGTAGTCCTCGAGTTCGGGGTCACTGAGAGACCCAGGTCCCGAGGCGCGAAAGACCCGCAGAAGGACGTCGCCGATCCGGCGTTCCATCTCCGCGGACAGGCCGTCTTCCGAGGAGTCTCCCAGGCTGGGGAGCTCGGCGTTTGACACCTGGGCGTGGCCCGGCGGATGCGGCAGCCCGAGCATCAGAGCGAGGCACAGACTGAGAAGCTTCTTCATCGCGCCATCATAAAGAAGGCAGTACCGCCGCGGCGTGGTCGCAAATCTGCCCCGGTGTGGTGAACCATACACGGCCCTGGTCGCGGGCCAGCGCGATTGGCTCGAGCGCTCGTCGCAGGTGGCGCAGCCGGTGTGGCTGACCGACGATGTAGGGATGCAGGGCAATCCCCATGACGAGCGGCGCCTCGCGCGACTGTTGTTGCATTTCCTCGAATTGGTCGATGATCATGTCGGCAAAAGCGGGTGCGCTCATCTGCCTGGCGATGATCATCGGGATGTCATTGAGCTCCTGCGGATAGGGCACGGCCCAAAGGGGTCCTGCTTCGGTCTGCATCGGCAGCGGCTGGTCATCGTGACACCAGTTGAGGGTGTAGCGATAACCCGCCTGCGCGAGGAGGTCGGGGGTCGCGGCACTTTCCGAGATCCAGGGCGACAGCCATCCGGTTGGAGCCCGTCCGCTTTTCTCGCTGATTCGCTCGCGGCAGGCACGGATCAGGCGAGCCTCCTCCTCACGCCCGAGCTCGCTTTGGCGCATGGAATTGGTGTGGCCGTGTCCGACCAGCTCATCGCCCCGGGCGACGCAGGCTTCGATCAGCTCCGGGCAGTGGTCGTAGAGCGACGTGTTGATCAGCGTGGCTGCCGGCAAGGCCAATTGATCGAACAGCTGCAGACATCGCCACGCACCGACCCGATTGCCGTATTCGCGCCAGCTCCAGTTGAGCACATCGGGCTCGGGCGAGGCGGGTCCGAGCCGCGCGCCCAGACCCTCGCCAAAGGCGAAGTGCTCAAGATTGAACCCCAGATAAACGGCAAGGCGCGCGCCGCCCGGCCAGTCATAGTCCCGGCGCCCGGTGATCGGCTGGTAATCAAAACGCTGATGGCTGCGAAGGGTGGGTAGTTGGGATGGGCGGTGCGGGTCGGACAAGGCGGCCTCCTCGGTCATGTCGGCGCCGATGATGTACCGACCCGCCTGCCCCCGGCCGCATTACCCTGCGCCGCGCTCGCCCACCCTGGCCGAGGTGGTTCGCGCGAGTGGGCTCATTCCCCCTTCATGCCGGTGGCCTTGGCCACAGCGATCCATTTTTCGACGTCTTCGCGGATGAAGCGGGCGAATTCGGCTGCCGAATTGGACTCGATGCTCATGCCTCCCGCCTCCAGCGGCTCGCGTACGTCGGCTCGGGCCATCACGATATTGGCATCGCGGTTGACCTTGTCGACGATCGGCTGGGGCAGCCCCGCAGGTCCAATGAGGCCGAACCATGCATAGCCCTCAACGGACGGGAATCCAGCCTCTGCCAGAGTGGGCGTATCGGGTAGCGCCGGCATCCGCCGGGCCGAGGAGAGTGCGAGCAGTCGAACCCTCCCGGAGTCGAGGTGTGGGCGCATCACCGTGAGGCCGGTGACGCCCACGTCGATCCGACCTGATGCGGTCTCGATGGCTAGCGGCGCATCGCCTTTGTGGGGGAGGTGTTCGAGCTTGAGACCGGTGCGGAAATTGAGCAGCTCGATCACCAGGTGCGGCCCGCTACCGATGCCCGGCGACCCGGCAAAGAGCCGCCCGGGGCGCTCGCGTGCAGCATCGGCAAGTGCCTGCATGTTGCGATAAGGCGAGCCGCTGTGTACCCAGAAGCCCACTGGACTGATGACCGCTCGCACGATGGGCGTGAAGTCCTTGAGCGTGTCGTAGGGGAGCTTGTTGTCGTAGAGGCCGGGATTGGCGCCATGGGGGGCTGCACACAGCATCAGGTGGTAGCCATCGGGCGCAGCGCGGGCCAGCTCCTGGGTCGCGATCCGGTTGTTGGCACCGGGCTTGTTCTCGACGAGGACGCGTTGATTCCACATTTCCGCGAGTCGCGCCGCCAGCTGCCGGGCCACACTGTCATTTGAACCACCCGCCGGATAGGGTGAGACGATCTTGACCGGCTTGGCTGGCCAGTCCGTGTTCGCGCGCACCAGCCCCGGTAGGGGTGCGATCAGGCTGGCGCCAGCCCCCTGCAGCAGGCGTCTGCGACGCTCGGTTTGGGCGGGCGAGTGTGAATGTGAATGGGGCTTCGTGGTCACAGTCATCGGGGCTCTCCTTCGAAGATCCTGCGCATCGAGTGCATGGCCTCACGCGTGTCGTCGAGCAGCCGGGCGTAGATCTCGGCGACGCTGCGTCGTTCGCGGATCCAGGCGACGCCCTGGCCCACCGCATAGTGCATCAGCGGCTCGATTTCGTGGTCTTCTATGGCGCCGAGCAGATCCCCGACCAGTACATCCTGAAACGGCATGGCGAGCGGGCGCGGCGCATCGGGCGCAGACCAGGCTTCGCTCCAGGCGGACCGCAGTTGGCGGAACGGCTTACCGCTTTCCGAGCGCGTGATCACCGTATCCTCGCCACCGGCAGCGATCAGCTTCTTTAGATGGATGGGGTGGATCGCATACTCCTCGGAAGCGAGCCAGATGCTACCCATCCACACCCCTTGAGCGCCCAAGGCGAGGCTCGCCGCGACATGACGCCCGGTCATCACGCCGCCCGCAGCGAGCACCGGGATGCTGCCTGCGACCTCGACGACCTGGGGTACCAGCGAAAAGGTACCGATCGGTCCGGTGTGGGCGCCCGAGTCATGACCCTGCGCGACCAGCATGTCGGCACCCGCATCGATCGCTCGCCGGGCGTGCTTGGGCGCCCCGCAGAGCGCGATGATCCGTTTGCCGGATCGCTTGCAGCGCTCGACGAAATCGGGCGGCGCTCCGATCCCGCAGGCCACCAGCTGGACATCGGACTCAAGGACCGCCTGCATCTGCGCCTGGGCAATCTCGTTGGAACGAAGAAATCGCGTACGCATGCCCCGACGCTTGGGTGCCGGCACTTGGAATTTCTCGTAGATCGACTGAACGAAGGCCTTGTGCCCCTCGGGAAGCGCGGCCTCGAGCGCTGCCGCGTCATTGTCCTCGGGCATGCCCGGGGGCAGTACCAGATTGACGCCGATCGGCACATCGCCCGCCAGGGCGCGGATCTGCCGTAACTCCTCGCGGATCTCGTCAGGCGTGCGGCGCGTTGCGCCGTAGACGCCGAAGCCGCCGCAGCGCGACACGGCGGCAGTCACCGCAATTGAATGTGAAAACGCGAAGATCGCATCACGGCTGCCGACCATGGAGCTGGCTGCGGTCGCGAGCGAGGCAGCGGTACGTTCCACCACGGTTGCTCCCTGTCCTATCCTGTTATGACAGGTGACGATAAGTGAAAACAGCGACGCTGGCAAGGAAGCGCGCGAGCCCCCTCGAAGGGGGGAGCCACCCGCTTGACGCTTCGAATCGCAACCACCGCTCGCTCGGCGGACGGCGTCTCGCCCTCGATCAGCTCGGTTCGATCCCGGCGGCCTTGATGAGCTCCCCCCAGGCCACGATATCGCGCTGCATCAGCTGGGCGAACTCCTGCGGTGAGAGGACCAAGCCCTTGGGCGCGTTCTGGCGCTCGGCCATGAAGTGGGTCGTTTCATCGAGCTCGGTCCAGCGGTTGACCAAGGTATTCAGCCGATTCACGATGGGCTCTGGAAGCCCGCGCGGACCGAATAGGCCGTACCAGCTGCGCGCATCGAAGCGCACACCCTGCGCCGGTAAGGGTTTCACCCCAGGGTTCTGTGGCAGCTCGGTGGGCGAGGAGGTCGCGATGGCGCGCACCCGGCCGGACTTGATCGCTGCGATCGGCGACGAGGAGTCGGTCCAAGCGACCGGCAGTACGCCCGAAATGACATCAGGAACGACCTGGGTGGCAGACTTGTAGGGGACGTGATGAGTCCTGAGGCCAGTCTGCTGCTTGATGTACTCCATGAACAGGTGGCCGCCGGAGGCGATCCCCCAGGAGCCGTAGCTCAGATCTGACCGGGTCTTCGAGTAGGCGACCAGGTCGGACAGATTGCTGACCGGGAGCGCGGGATGCACGATCAGCAGATTGCCGCTCGTGCCGCCGATGATCGCGATCGGGGTCAGATCGCTCATCGGGTCGTGCGACATCTTGAGCCGCATCAGCTTGTTGCCGACGGTTGCCGCTGTGAACGAGATCAACAGGGTGTGGCCATCGGGCGGTTGGTGCAAGACCTGCTCGGCCGCCAGAATGCCGTTGGCGCCCGGGCGGTTCTCGACCACTACCTGGGTCGCAAGCTCCTTGCCCAAGAAGTCGGCCAAGAGGCGTGAAAAGGGGTCGGCGCCCCCTCCTGCGCCGCTGGGCAAGATCAGTCGAATCGGCTTCCTGGCGGGCCAGTCGGCTTGTGAGTGACCGGGGACTGCGAGGGAGCTCGCTGCGAGTCCGAGCAGCGTCTTGAGGCCCGCCCGCCGGCCCGTCCTGGGCGTTTTCGCTTGCATGGCTGTCTCCTTTTGTTGGTCGTTGTGCGCGATCGATCGGATCGATTGTGCGCAAAAAACGGCGCTGATGGACAGAATTTTTGTGTCCCAAGCCATCTGCCGCCTTTTGCCGCTGCCGTGCCAGTGTTCCGGGCCAGCCCTACCGGTATCGTCAGGTAATACCGTCAATACGTGAGTGGCGTCAGCGTCGCGACCTCTGCGAGGATCGTTGCGCGCTCGGGCCCCTGCAGTTCCCCCGGTCCTGCGGTCTTTCAATGATTCGGAGTATTTGATGCGACCCACGTTTTCTTCGAGGCGTCTGCCGATCCGATTGTGCCAAGGCCTGATCCTGCTGAGCATCGCCTGGGCCGCTGCGCTGCCCTGGCTCCATGGAACGGAGCGTTTGCCCTGGCGGGGCGGGCTGGCGGTCAGCTTGATCGGTTGGATGGTCTGGCTGGCTGGCGCGCTCCAGGTGCTCCGGCGATCAAAGTCCCCCCTCTCGCCTGCGCGAATCGATTCAACCGGGGGTTCGCGCGATCGCCTGGTCGGAGGAACTGAGTCGGGCTCATCGGCCGATGCGCTCGCCAGCTTGCGGGGCACTCACCAGAGGCCCATCGCGAGCCCGGCCGCAACGCCAGCGCCCAATTCCCGCGCCTGAACCAAGGCCTGAGGAGCGAGACGCTTGCGAGCGGCAATGGCCTCGGGCGTCTGCGCTCCGACCACGACGCGCAGGGGCTCGGTCACGCGCCTCAGTCGCCAGCCTTGTGCGATACGCTCGATTTGCCGAATGGCGCCCGTCCCATCGGAGCCCGCGCAGATGATCAGTCCGTAGGGGCGCCCGGCGAGCCGGTCGAGCGCGGGGTAGTAACATCGATCGAAGAAAGCCTTCATCATGCCTGCGGCGCCCCCCAGCATCTCCGGGCAGGCGATGATCAGCCCATCGGCTCCGAGCAGCAGTCGGATATCAACCCGGTCGCAGCGCCGCATCATCGTGCGCACGGCTGGCTCAAGGCGCGCCCCGCGAGCGGCCGCCAGAGCGAGCTGGCGCGTGCCGCCCGTGGCCGACCACCAGACGATCAACAGCTGGCGCATCGATTGATCTTGCCGGCGTCAATAAGGGCTCGGGCGACGGACAGGGCTAACTGGCTTATTCTTCGAAACATGGCGCAGACCTGTGCGACGGTTACCCGAGTCGTTCTATCACAGACCCATCGTGGCGTGGCCCGAGCCCGAGCGATCGGCGGCTGCCTGTTGTCGTTGCTGCTGATCGCCTTCGCTGGTCATGGACCGGCGAGCGCACAGTCGCTGAGCGCAACGCCTGCGATCGACCCTCAGTCGGGTGTGGAGCGTTTGAGGCTCGATCAGACGCCGGCGCCTGCGGTACCCGCTGGGGCGCTCGCCGCCTGGCGTGAGGGCGAACGCCTTCTGCGGATGACCGGACTTGCTCGGGACACGACCCAGGCCTGCCATCATTTTTCCGAGGCTGTCCGGCTAGCGTCGGGCCAGCTGCCAGCGGCCGATTACCGCCTGGGACTCTGCCACGCACTGGGCTGGGGCCGTCCGGTCGATCTTCGGGAGGCGTTTGGCTGGTTTCTCCGGGCCGCCGAGCAAGGCCTTGCCCAGGCGCAGACAAGAGTCGGGGTTGCCCTCTGGCGTGGCCAGGGGGTGGACGCCGATCCCGCAAAGGCGGTGAGCTGGTTGCGACGCGCGGCGAGCGCGGGTGAACTCTCCGGCATGACCGCGCTGGGGCTCATGATGCAGGCTGGCGAGGTGCCTGGTGCGACAGCGCGGGACGGCATCGACTGGTTGCGCCGTGCCGCGGAGGCCGGTGACGCGAGCGCAGCGTTTGCGCTCGCGCAGGCCTATCGGGTCGGACGCGGCTTAGTGGCTGACCCGGGCAGTGCCGGCCGTTGGCTGCAGCGCGCCGCCGATGCCCGTCAGCCGTCTGCCCAGATCCTGCTGGCTCAGTGGTATCTGGAGGGGCGGGTGCTCGAGCGCTCTGCGCTTCATGCGTATGCATGGTCGCGGATCGCCCTCGGCCAATTGACCGGATCGTCGGATCGCGCCGCGGCCGAGTCTCTCCAGCAACGCGCGACGGCTGTGGCTCGGCAGGCGGCGGCGGAGCTCACGGCGAGCCAGTTGGTCGAGGCCCAGAGCCTTGCCCGCGACTGGACCCCGGGCAGTCTCGCGCTGCATCCGGTGCGCGAGGCGGCCAGCGGGGCCGCCCGAGCTGATTCGCCGGCCCAGCGCCCCGAGCTTGGCGTTCAAGTGCTGCCGCCCGTAAGCGCCCGGGCTCCGGGCGACGAGCCATCCGGGGCGCCCTCGGGCAGCCGCCCGAGGGTGCGCGCGGGCAGCGGTTTTTTCGTGAGCCGCGAGGGTCATCTCGTCACCAACGATCACGTGGTCAGGGACTGCCGTTCGATCCGCTTGCCCGATGGTCAGCGCATCGAGATCGTCGGGCGTGACAGTCGTGCCGATCTGGCGCTCCTGCGCGCTCAGCCCGTCAGCCGATTTGCACGCTTGCGCGCCGATGGTCAGGTCGAACAGGGAGAGGATGTCCTCACCTACGGATTCCCCCTGCACGGCGTGCTGTCCTCCTCGGGACAACTCGGTGCCGGCATGGTCACCGCGCTCACTGGGCTACGCGACAATCCGCTGCAACTGCAGATCGACGTGCCGGTGCAGTCGGGCAATAGCGGCGGGCCCCTGCTCGACCTGCGCGGGCAGGTCGTCGGCGTCGTGGTGGCAAAGCTGAACGCCTTGCGGGTCGCCCAGATCACCGGCGATATTCCACAGAACGTGAATTTTGCCGTCCGGCTCGAGCCTCTCAAGGCCTTGCTCGCTCGCCATGGCGTCGTCACCGAGTCGGCTCCCGCCCGATCTCCCGAGAAGAGCCGCCAGGCGATTGCCGAGGAGGCACGTGGTTTTGCCACCGCAGTACTCTGCGACCCGAACTGAACCGGTGCACCCACCGAGTCGGCCATCGATGTCTGCCCCTTGACGCTGGATGCCGCCCCATGCCTGATCCGCTGCCCCCATCGGAAACCGACGCGCCCTTCCGGATCGATGGTCTTCGTGTGGAGCCCGAATGGATTGACCACAATGGGCACATGAATGTGGCCTACTACCACCTGGCTTTTGACCGCGCGGCAGGCGGGTTTTTTCGCTGGCTGGGGCTCGATGAATCCTATCGGAAGGCGCATCAGGCCTCGACCTTTGCCCTCGAGAGTCACCTCAACTATCACCGCGAATTACGATTGGGCGAAGGCTTTTGGATCGAGGCCCTGTTGTTGTCCCATGATGCCCGGCGCCTGCATTTCAGCATGGTGATGTTCAAGCAAGGCGGCGGAGAGCTGGCGGCCTACTATGAGTCGCTTTCCATGCATATCGACATGCGCACCCGGCGCACCTCGCCGATGGCGCCCGAGCTTCTGCAGCGCGTCGCCGCGATTGCGCAGGCCCACGCCCGACTGCCTCGGCCGTGGCAAGTCGGGCGCGCGGTTGGTCAGCCGGTACCGGCTGCTGCGCGGCACCCTGCCGCAGCAGGGGGTCCGAGCACGGGTCGCTCAGCGGAAGAATAGGGTCGCCATCCCCAGGAAGATCAGAAAGCCCATCGAATCGGTGCTGAAGGTGAGGAGCACCGACGAGCCAAGCGCCGGGTCGCGTCCAAGCCGCTGCAGGGTGAGGGGAACGGCCATCGCGATCACCGCGCCGACCAGTAGATTGAGGATCATCGCCAGCATCATCACCAGGCCGAGCCAGGGGCCCTCCGCGGTCTCGGAGTAGAGCCACCAGGCAAATGCCCCTGCGATTCCTCCCCACACCAAGCCGTTGACCCCCGCAATCGCGAGCTCCTTGGTCATCAGCTTGCGGGCATTGCGCGCTGTCAACTGGCCGATCGCGAGTGACCGAATGATCAGCGTCATCGTCTGGTTGCCGGAATTGCCGGCGATCCCCGCGACGATCGGCATCAGCGCCGCAAGTGCGACGACCCGTTCAATGGTGTTCTCAAAAGCTCCGATCACGCGCGAGGCAAAGAAGGCGGTGCACAGATTGAGCGCGAGCCAGAGCCAGCGGTTGCGTGCTGATTGCCACACGCTCGAGAACAGATCTTCGCTTTCT